>NZ_JBHWWX010000011.1:0-121613 GCF_042730335.1 Rhodococcus sp. NPDC060084 | reverse complement strand
CGCCGACACTCTGTCGGCGCCCCGTTCGCGTTGTACCCGGGATTACTCGCTGCAGACCTTCCACTCGTCGCCGACGAGCGCGAGATCGAAGGTGCGGTCGGTGACATCCGCCGGGCTGCGCGTCGTGTGCGCGGTGACCTGGGCGATGGCTGTGCTGTCCGTGATCTGGATGCGGTCGACGCTCGTCACCACCGGGATCGAGCCCTCCTGCACCGCGAGGTCGTGGATGCTGTCGAACTCCACCGGATCGACCGACGAATAGAAGTCGGCGAGCGACCCGCAGGTGGACGCGCGCAGCGTCTCGAGATCCCCGTCGGCAAGGCCCTGCACGAACGTACCGATGCTCGCCCGGATACGGCTCTCGGGACTGTTGTCCGAACGGTTCTGCAGGAAGACGGCGAGCGCGACGGCTGCCACCACCGCCACGAGAACGATCACCCCGATGCCGGCAGCGATCCTCCTGCGCCTGCGCTCGTTGTCCTGGGACGGAGGAATGCGCGTCGGGGAGGGCTGCAGTTCGACGGGTGCCGGTTCGGGACGCACAGGCTGTGGCTGAGCGCGTCGGGGCGGAATGCGCGCCGGAGGCGGCTTCGGGATGTGTGAGGTGACCGGGATCTGCACCGTGGGGGCATCCGCCGCGTCGGGTGCCGTCGCGGGATCCGGTGCCGTCGCGGGATCCGGTGCCGGCCGCGAGGGTTTCTCGACGTCGCCGGCGCCCGGCGCGCGGCCACCCTCCGGTACAACCTGGGAGAACCGCTCGGTCGGCGGGTCTTCGACAGCCGGCTTGTGCACGGCGGGAGACTTTTGCTCGGCGGGAGGCGCGTGCTCGGTCGAAGGCGTCTGCTCTGCGGTCGGGGTTTCCTCGACGGCTGGGGTTTCCTCGGCGGCCGGGATCTGCGCGGCGGGGGCTTTGTCGACGGGCGGTGTTTCCTCGACGGCCGACGGCTTCTCGGCCGGCGTGGGCTTTTCGGGGACTGTCGGCTCGTCCGCCGCTGCCGTGTCCTCTGCCGCTGCCGCTGCCGTGTCCTCTGCCACTGCCGTGTCGTCTGCCGCTGCCGAGTCGTCCGCCCCTGCCTTCTCGGACGTGGGCACCTCGGCGGTCTCGGCCTCGGGGGTCGTGCTGGGCTCGGTTGATCCGTCGACGGTGTCGCCGCGACGCGTCGAGGAATTGTCGTGTGTGGTCGCGGATCCGGCGTCGGCGGACGCCGGCTTGTCGGTCGGTTTCTGGTCGGTGGGGTCTTCGTTGTTCGGATCGGGCACGCGCCTGCACCTCGTTCGACGGATGGGTTTCCCGGGCAGCCTATCGACCGCGGAGGTGAGACGGGCAGAATGGGCCCATGACGTCATTCGGTGATCTTCTCGGACCCCAGCCCACCCTCCTTCCCGGCGACGACGAGGCGGAGTCGGCGCTGCTCAACGGTGAGGACCCGGCGAAGGTCGCGGCCGAGCACCCCACTGCCTCGATCGCATGGGCATATCTGGCGGAAGCCGCACACGAACGCGGCGACACCATTGCCGCCTACGCGTACGCCCGCACCGGTTACCACCGTGGTCTCGACCAACTCCGCCGGAACGGATGGAAGGGTTACGGTCCCGTTCCCTACAGCCACGAACAGAACCGCGGCTTCCTGCGGTGCGTCGCCGCTCTCGCCACGGCCGCGAAGGAGATCGGGGAGACGGACGAGCACGCACGCTGCCTCGATCTTCTCGAGGACTGCGATCCCCGCGCGGCGGAAGCACTTGGCGTCGAGTAGGCGCTTCCCCTCTCGCGCCGGTGCGCGTGAGCGCCTGAAGTCGTCCGGGCAACGCCTGCGGTCTTCCGCGCTGCCGATCGTGCAGTGCGCTCTCGCCGCGGGTCTGGCGTGGTGGGTGGCCAAGGACGTCATCCACCACGGGACACCCTTCTTCGCGCCGATCGCGGCGGTGGTGTCGCTCGGCTTGTCTCTCGGCGCACGGCTGCGCCGCAGCGTCGAATTGGTGTGCGGTGTCACCGTGGGGATCGGTGTCGGTGACCTGATCGTCTCGCTCATCGGATCCGGGCCCTGGCAGATCGCGCTGGTCGTCGCCATGGCGATGGCCACCGCGGTCGCGCTCAACAGCGGCCCGATCTTTGCGATCCAGGCGGGCAACTCGGCCGTGCTGGTCGCGACGCTCCTCCCGCCCGGTGAAGCAGGCGGGTTCGATCGAATGGTCGACGCGCTCGTGGGGGGTCTGGTGGGGATCGCGGTAGTTGCACTGGTCCCCACCCACCCGGTGCGCCGCGCGCGTCGCAACGCCGCCGAGATTCTCGGGACCGCCGCGGATGTTCTGCGCAAAGTAGAAGCCGGACTGGTCGAAAACAATCCGAAGCCGATCGAGGAGGCGCTTCGACAGGCCCGCGCGACCCAGCAGGCCATCGATGCGATGCGGACGCATATCAAGGGTGGCCGGGAAATCAGCCGGATTTCGCCGTTGTATTGGAACAGCCGGAAGCGCCTCGCGGTGCTGACGGCCGCGGCAGACCCGATCGACCATGCGATGCGCAACGTTCGGGTGCTCGCCCGGCGGTCGCTCACCCTCGTGCGCGACGACGAGATCCTCGATCCCCGGCTGGTCTCGCAGTTCGACCAACTGGCAGACGCGGTCGACGTGCTCCGCGAGATGGTCCTCGCGGAGCCGGGGGACCAGCCCGACCAAGCCGCGGCCGCGAGAGTGCTGCGCCGTGTGGCGAAGAGGATGAGCCCCGACCTCGTCGAGGGAGCGGGTGTGTCGGCGACGGTGGTCTTCGCGCAGATGCGCTCGTTGCTCGTCGACTTGTTGCAGGTAGCCGGGCTCAAACGCATCTCGGCGATCGCGACGTTGCCTCCTACTGTCGAGCGGCCCGCCTACGAACCGGAGTCCTGACTCACCCCGGTGGACCTAGCCGTTGAATACATGCGCATTCATGCATACGATGGCCGGGACCCCGGAAGGAGGGCCATGGGCTCCGGTCACGGACATTCACACGGCGTAGGCCACGGACACGGCGGCAGCGCAGGGCCGTCTCCGACGATCATCAAGCGGATGGCGATCGCACTCGGCATCCTGCTGGCCTTCCTCGTGCTCGAGGCCGGTGTCGGACTGTGGATCGGGTCGCTCGCACTGCTCGCCGATGCGGGGCACATGCTCACCGACGTCGTCGGTGTCGCGATGGGGCTGGTCGCGCTGGTGCTCGCGCGCCGGGGGAGCGCCGCTGCGGCCCGCACCTTCGGGTGGCACCGTGCCGAGGTACTCACCGCGATGGTCAACGCCGTCCTGCTGCTCGGCGTTGCGGGCTGGGTCTTCTACGAGGCGATCGGCCGTATCGGCGACTCGCCCGAAGTGCCGGGACTGCCGATGATCCTCACCGCGCTGGCAGGTCTCATCGCGAACCTCGTCGTGATGGCGATGCTGCGCACCGATGTCGAGGACAGCCTCGCCGTGCGCGGCGCCTACACGGAGGTGCTCGCCGATACGGTCGGCAGCGTCGGCGTTCTCGTCGCGGGAGGTCTGGTACTCGTGTTCGGGTGGACCCTCGCCGACGTCGTCGTCGGCGTCCTGATTTCCCTGTGGGTGATCCCTCGCGCGTTGCGTCTCGCGGCGGCATCGCTGCGGATCCTCACCCAGGCCTCGCCCGCCCACCTCGATGTCGAGGCGCTGCGCCTGGATCTCGCGGCGCTGCCGGGGGTGTGCGGAGTACACGACCTGCATGTGTGGACGCTGACCACCGGCATGGACGTCGCGACTGTGCACCTCGTGAGCGACCACGATCCCCAGTGGATCCTCGATTCGGCGCGCACCACCTTGTCGTCGCACGGCCTCGAGCACGCGACCGTGCAGGTCGAGGGAACGGTCGACGGCCGGCGTTGCGAGCAGGACGTGACCTGGTAGCGATTCATCCCAACCGCAGGTTCCAGCGACCGTCCCTCCCGTCGAGGCGGGTTACAGCGAGGGGACGGACATCGACGCGCCAGAACGCCGACGCGGGCGCACCGAGCGCGCACAGCGTCGCTGCCCGCACCACAGCGGCGTGCGTCACCGCGACGATGCGTTCCGGCGAATCCATCAGTGACGTGAGCCAGGTGCCCGCACGCACGATCAGGTCGTGGATGGACTCTCCTCCGTGCGGGGCGGATTCCGGATCGCCGAGCCATACAGCGAGACCCGATTCGGGGACCTCTTCCATCGTCCTGCCGGTCCACCGCCCGAAATCCAGGTCGCGTAGTAGTGGTTCCACGGCTGCGGACAGGCCCAGTGCTGCCGCCGTTTCGATTGTCCGTAGTTCCGGCGCAGTGAGTGCGCGGTCGGTGACCGGCGCAGTTGCCCTCGTCAGTTCCCGTCGTCCTCGGTCGGAGACGGGCTCGTCGCTGGGAAAGGCAACGACGCGTTGCGCCTCGGTGGACGCATGGGAGATCAGAAACAGGCGGGGCACGAGAGCCATTCTCGCGCACTCTTGACAGGATGTGTCGGTGATGCCAAGGTACCCCGGTACGCATGTGCCGAGGTGTAGGCAATCCGGTGGGATACCGGAGCGGTCGCGCCACTGTAACCGAGAGCATTACCTCTTTCGGAAGCCAGAAAACTCCCTCGGCGCATGGCTTTCGGATGGGACGCGAAATCCCAGGAGGTTGCCGTGGTTGTTCTTACCCATGCCCGGGTGACAGGTTGAACTCGCGTTCTCGTGCGGTCGCCGCGATCATCGTGGTCACGTTCCGGACGGCACTCGGACGGGCTTTCACGTTCCTGACCGAGCGCGCGCCGCGCCGCCTCGTGGTCACGGCGTGGTGAGCACGGCGTGCGGTCTGCTGGTTGCCGGGACGACCTCGGACGCCGGAAAGTCGGTGGTCACCGCCGGGATCTGTCGCGCACTATCGCGGCGCGGTCTGACGGTCGCGCCGTACAAGGCGCAGAACATGTCCAACAACTCCATGGTCACGATCGACCCCGACACCGGTGCGGGTGTCGAAATCGGCCGTGCGCAATGGGTTCAGGCGATCGCCGCCCGCGTGACTCCGGAACCGGCCATGAATCCGGTACTCCTCAAACCCGGCAGCGACCGTCGCAGCCACGTAGTGGTGCTGGGACAACCGGCGGGAACTCTCGAAGCTGGTGAATTCGCGGGTGGCCGTCAGCACCTCGCCGAAGCGGCATTCTCGGCACTGGACGACCTCCGCGCCCGGTTCGACGTGGTCGTGTGCGAGGGCGCGGGCAGTGCCGCCGAGATCAATCTCCGTGCGCACGATTACGTCAATATGGGTCTGGCGCAACACGGCTCGCTTCCGACGATTCTCGTCGGTGACATCGACCGCGGTGGGGTCTTCGCGTCGATGTACGGCACGCTCGCGCTTCTCGACGCCGCCGATCAGCAGCTGGTACGCGGCTTCGTGATCAACAAGTTCCGCGGCGATGTCGCTCTGCTGAAACCGGGCCTGGACTCGTTGTCGGCACTGACCGGGCGCCCGGTACTCGGGGTGCTGCCGTGGCAGCGCGATCTGTGGCTGGACTCCGAGGATTCCCTCGCATTGACATCGCGTCCGAGCCACCCCGGTGACGGTGCGCTCACCATCGCTGTCGTGATGTTGCCGCGCATCAGTAATTTCACCGATGTCGACGCCTTGTGTCTCGAACCGGATGTACGAGTGCGGTTCGTCGACGATCCGCGCACGCTCGCGGGCGCGGATGTCGTGATCGTGCCCGGTACTCGCGCGACACTCGCCGATCTTGCCTGGCTGCGTGCGCGTGGCCTCGACAGGGCCATCGTGGACCATGCGCAGCGGGGCGGCTCCGTCCTCGGCATCTGCGGGGGATTCCAGATGCTGGGCGATGACATCGTCGACCCGCACGGCATCGAAGGAACGCCGGGTGCGCGCGCCCGAGGACTCGGACTACTCGCTGCGAGCACGGAATTCGGCCGCTGTAAAGTGCTGCGGCTACCGGCTGGCTCGGCGCTCGGAGCAGAGGCGGCAGGCTACGAGATCCATCACGGACGCATCTGTGCCGGTGGCGACGACGAGTTCCTCGGTGGTGCCCGGCGAGGCAACGTGTTCGGCACCATGTGGCACGGCACCCTGGAGGGCGACGCACTGCGCGCGGCGTGGTTACACGAGGTTGCCTGCGCGGCCGGCCGCGAGGTTCACACCGGCACAGTGAATTTCACCGCACAACGCGAGGCGCGGCTCGACCTCCTCGCCGACATGATCGATGAGCACATCGACGTCGACGTGCTGCTCTCGATGATGGGGGACCGTCCCACACTGCCGACCCTGACGGGAGCATTGGCATGACCGTGCTGGTCCTCGGCGGCACCGGCGAGGCGCGTGCACTCGCACAACTGTTGTGCGACAACGAAGTCGATGTCGTGTCCTCGCTCGCCGGGCGAGTGCGCAACCCACGCCTGCCGGTCGGAGCAGTGCGTATCGGCGGGTTCGGCGGCGTCGCCGGACTCCACGTGTACCTGCGTACCCACGGTGTCGACGCGGTCGTCGACGCGACCCATCCTTTCGCGGAGGGCATCAGCGCCAACGCGACCGAAGCCTGCCGCGCCGCGAGAATCCCGTTGGTGCGCTTGCAGCGTCCGGGATGGACCGACGACACCGGTGGATGGATCCGGGTGGCTTGCCACGACGAGGCCGCTCGAGTCGCGGCCGGTGGATCCGGTGTCTTTCTGACTACGGGCCGTCAGACGCTCGATCGTTTCGTCGAACCGCTCGGGAAGCACCGGGTGGTGGTGCGGATCGTCGACCCGCTCGACGGCGAGTTCCCTCCCGGCTGGACAGTGGTGCACGCCCGCGGCCCCTACACCTTCGACAGTGAACGCACGCTGATGCGGGAATACGACGTGGATACGCTGGTCACCAAGGATTCCGGGGGCGATCTCACGCGAGCGAAGCTCGACGCTGCTGCTGACCTCGGCGTGCGGGTGATCATGGTGAACCGGCCCGTGGGGCCGCCCGGCGTGCGCACCGTGGCGACCGTGGGCGACGCGGTCGCTTGGGTCCTCGAACCGGCGGTCTCTCGGATCTGAGTTCCCAGACTTTCCTCCCCTTCCGCGGCGTGGCTCGCGTCGGGTGCGTGGGCCTGTTGCCGTGGCGTGCACCGCTGCGCAATGCCGCTGCCCGGAACGTCCCGTGGGACGAGTTCCGGCCGCGACCGTCAACGACGTCTGCGCACCGCGACCCGCACGGCGACGGCCGGTGCAACGGTCGAGACGAGTGCTCCCGCACCTACCCGTGCTGCGAGACGCGCGGTTCTCGCGATATCCGCCGGGACGGGTGCCGGGCCGTCGCCCAGGGTCCCGCGATCCTCGACGACCCCGTGATAGACGTTCGCTCCCCCGAGCCTGATTCCGAGCGCCCCGGCAAAAGCCGCCTCGACGGGACCCGCGTTCGGACTCGGATGCTTGTGCGCGTCGCGCCGCCATGCTCGGAGTGCCGCGACGGGACGCCCGCCCAGCGCCGCGGCCAGCAGTGCGGTCAGCCGAGCCGGGACGAGGTTGAGTACATCGTCGAACCGCGCCGATGCCCACCCGAATCGTTCCAGGCGGGGAGTGCGGTGCCCGACCCGGGCGTCCAGCGTGTTCGCGGCGCGATAGCCGAGCAGCCCGGCAGGACCGAGAACCGCTCCCCACACGAGCGGTGCCACGACGGCGTCCGAGGTGTTCTCGGCGACGGATTCGATTGTCGCGCGGGCGATGTCGTCAGCGTCGAGCTGGGAGGGGTCGCGGCCGACGAGATGCGTCACCTGCACCCGTGCCGCGGCGAGGTCGCCGCGGCTCAACTGGTCGTCCAGGGCGCCCGCCTCGGCACCGAGGGATCGGCCCCCGAGCACCACCCACGTGGCGACGGCGACGACCGCGGTGTTGAGCAGAGGGCGCGAGCGGGTCACCCGGTCGGCCGTCCAGCCCAGTAGCCCGGTGGAGCCGACGAGCACCATCGTGAATGCGACTCCGGCGCTGCGGTTGTCGGCATACATTTTGCGTTCGACCGACCGCGCGACCTTTCCGAACCCGCTCACGGGATGCCACCGCCGCGGATCACCGAAAACCTGGTCGGCGAGGTACCCCAGCACCAGCCCTGCTGCCCTCATCGGATCGATCTCCACGCATCGAGCAGTGCGGCGGTGGTGGCGCGGTCGCGTACGGCGATCCGCACCCACTGCTCGCCGAGCCCGGGGAACGTGTCGCCGCGACGCACGGCGAAGCCCTTCGCGCGCAACTGCTCCCGAGTATCGGTGGGCACGGGTACCAGCACGAACGGCCCGGCGGGAGCGCCGGACACCGTCAGGCCCACATCGCCCAGCGCCTCCACGAGTGCGGCTCGGTCGGCGGCGACCTCCCGCGCGATCGTCTCGGCCTCCGACGTGGCGCGTGCCGACGCGCACGCGATCATCGCCGCCGCGGCAGGGGTCGACACCGACCACGGAGGTTGCTGCGCCGCGAGATCCGCAATCACGTCGGAGGCTCCGACGACATACCCCGCCCGGATGCCGGGAATCGCCCAGGTTTTCGTCAGCGAACGGATCACCAGCAAACCGGAATGCCGCTCGCCCACAATCGACTCTGGCTCTCCGGCAACAGCGTCCATGAAAGCTTCGTCGACCACCACGACACGTCCCGGCCGGAGCAGTGCCCGCAACGTCCCGGCGGGGTGCAGTACCGACGTCGGGTTCGTGGGGTTGCCGACCACGACGAGATCCGCATCGTCGGGCACGGCACGGGGATCGAGGACGAAGCCGTCGCCGGCGCGCAGGATCACCCGCCGCACGTCGTGCCCGGCCGCGGCGAGGGCCGCCTCCGGCTCGGTGAACTGCGGATGCACGACCACCGGGGCACGCCATGTCCGTGCACGTGCGATGAGAGTGAAGGCTTCGGCACCGCCCGCGGTGGGCAGTACCTCGTCGACGGTTCGGCCGTGCCGGTCGGCGAGCGCGGACCGGGCGGCCCCCGGGTCCGGGTAGCGGTCCAGATCCTCGAGGGACGCGCGCAGTGCATCGTCCAGCCACGCGGGACGAGGCCGTGTCGAGACGTTGACGGCGAGGTCGACAAGTCCCGGGGTTGCTTCGCGATCGCCGTGGTGGTGCAGGTCGGGGGCGCGCAGGCGAGGTCGCGGCGGCGGTGCCGGCACAGGTGTCGCGACGCGGGCAGCCTCGACGAACCGCTGCGCGAGTTGCGGGTGACCCGCCCAGTGGGTGTGCAGGTAGGAGCCGTGCAGCGTGGCAGTCGCGACACCGTCGGGCCGCCCGTTGAGCAACCAGCCGGGGGCAGTGCCGGGCTCGACGACGGTGCGATGGAACTCGTGTCCGGTGACGCGGGTGCCGGCGGTGGCCAGCAGGCTGTCGGTCGTGGCGATCGCGGTGCGGTAGCCCAGGGTCAGTCGGGAGGTCATCCGCGCGGACGTATCGAGCGCACCGACCATCTCGGCGCCGTCGACGTCGCGGCACAGGTACAGCAGACCGGCGCATTCGGCGACGGTCGGTACACCGGCGGTGATCGCAGACCGGAGATGTTCACGCAGAGGCGCGTTCGCGGAGAGATCCGCGGCGTGGACCTCCGGGAATCCGCCACCCAGATAGATTCCGGTGGTGCCGTCCGGAAGCTTCTCGTCGCGCAAGGGATCGAAGGTGACGGTGCAGCATCCGGCGGCCCGCAGCAGTTCTTCGGTTTCGGTGTAGCGGAAGGTGAAGGCGCGGCCCCCCGCAATCGCGACGACCGGACCGGCCTCGCCGTGGGACACCGACGTGCCGCGGGACACCGACTCGCCGGGCTCCCACGACCGGCCGTGCACATCCGGTGCCGTCCGCGCGATCCGCACGAGTTCGGCAAGGTCGATGTATTCCGCGATCCGGTCGGCGAGCCGATCGAGTTGCCCGGCCGCCTCCGCGCGCTCGTCGGCGGGGATCAGGCCCAGGTGCCGGGAGGGAGCCGAGATTCCGTCGTCGCGGTGCAGTACCCCGAGCACCGGGATGCCGGTGGGCTCCAGCGCCGCGATCACCTCGTCCGAATGACGCTGGGAGCCGGCCTTGTTCAAGATCACCCCCGCGATGCGGGTCCCGCGGTCGTACGACGCCATGCCGTGCACGATCGCCGCGATCGACCGCGATGCGTGCGACACGTCGACGACGAGGATCACCGGCGCGGTCAGCAACGACGCGACGTGTGAGGTCGACGCGTAACCGTCGGTGCCGAGCATTCCGTCGTACAACCCCATGACGCCCTCGACCACCGCGATGTCGGCGCCCGCAGCACCGTGCAGGAGCAGCGGTGCCACGAGATCTTCGCCGACGAGATGCGGATCGAGGTTGCGGCCGGGGCGTCCCGTCGCCAGTGCGTGGTAACCGGGGTCGATGTAGTCGGGGCCGATCTTGTGTCCCGAGACCACCATTCCGGTGCGCCGCAGGGCCGCCATCAGCCCTGCGGACACGGTGGTCTTACCGTGCCCGGAGGCCGGCGCGGCGACGACGAGGCGGGGAAGGGCTACCACTGGTTTGCTCTCACCACTCGATTCCCCGCTGGCCCTTCTGGCCCGCGTCCATGGGGTGCTTGATCTTCGTCATCTCCGTGACGAGGTCGGCGATGTCGAGCAGTTTCGGGTCGGCGCGACGTCCCGTGATCATGACGTGCTGGTGCCCGGTGCGGTGGGAGAGGGTGTCGACGACCTCGTCGATGTCGATCCAGCCCCAGTTGATCGGGTAGGTGAACTCGTCGAGCACATACAGTCCGTGCTGCTCCGCGGCCAGACGTCGCCGGATCTCGCGCCACCCTGCGAGCGCATCGGCGGCATGGTCCTCGTCGCTGCCCTCCTTGCGCGACCACGACCAGCCCGAGCCCATTTTGTGCCATTCGATCGGACCGCCCGCGCCACGCTCGGTGTGCAATTCGCCGAGGGTTTCGAACGCGGTCTGCTCACCGAGTCGCCACTTGGCAGACTTGACGAACTGGAACACGGCGACCGACCAGCCCTGGTTCCAGCCGCGCAGGGCAAGCCCGAATGCAGCCGTCGACTTCCCTTTGCCGTCACCGGTGTTGACCATGAGCAGTGGACGGTTGCGCCGCTGGCGGGTGGTGAGCCCGTCGTCGGGCACGATGTCGGGTTGTCCCTTCGGCATCAGGCGGCCCTTCCTCGAACGATTCCGGTGAGTGCGTCGGCGTGTACATCGCCGACATGCACGTATTCGGCTCCGAGTCGCTCGGCGAGCCGCCCCGCCAGTCCCATGCGGAACCGGCCCGTTTCGGAGTCGACGACTACCGCGGAGATTCC
This sequence comes from Rhodococcus sp. NPDC060084, assembly GCF_042730335.1. Taxonomy (NCBI): domain Bacteria; kingdom Bacillati; phylum Actinomycetota; class Actinomycetes; order Mycobacteriales; family Nocardiaceae; genus Rhodococcus; species Rhodococcus sp. NPDC060084. The sequence continues at coordinate 110,361 of NZ_JBHWWX010000011.1, read as the reverse complement.
CTGTGCTGCAATCACCTCTGCCGCCGCGAGGGACCTGTTCACGGCATTCTCGCCGGACGTCGCGCGACCGTCGGTGACGACGACGAGCAGCGCGCGCCGATCCGGGTCGCGCAACCGGTGCCGCCGAACGGTCTCGGCGGATTCGATCAACCCCTCCGCGAGCGGTGTGCGTCCCCCGGCGGGAAGGTCGCGAAGCCGTGCGGCGGCCACGTCGACCGAACTGGTGGGAGGGAGAGCGAGACTCGCGGCGGAACCCCGGAAGATGACCAGGCCGACGGTGTCGCGACGGCGGTACGCGTCGAGCAGCAACGACAGGATCGCGGTCTTCACCTGGGTCATACGCTGTTTCGCGGCCATCGACCCGGAGGCGTCGACGCACAGCAGCACCAGGTTTCCCTCGCGACCCTCGATCACCTTGCGTCGCAGTTCCCGAAGCCCGCCCGGCACAGCTTCCGGCCCGGCCGAAGGGTAGCGGGCATTCGCGCGGATCGTCGCGGGGAGATGGATCGGGCCGGTATCGCCGCGACGCTCACCGACCGTGCGGCCGGTGGTGGTGCGTGCCCTCGAACGCCGACCCGGCGCGCCGCGCCCGGTGCGGTTCGCGGTGAACAGCCGGGTGCGGTACGGATCGCCGGGGGTGGACACCGCGGTGGGTGCGGGGGCGGACTTTCGCCCCCACTTCGTCTCGGGCGAAGCACAATTCGCGTCGCCGTCCGACGGACCGGACGGATCCGGCGCACCGCCACCGTCGGGACCACCGTCGTCATCAGGGCCACCGTCGTCCGCCCCGCCGTCGGGATCTTCGTCGAGCGCGGTGTTGCCGAGTAGTTCGTCGAGCAGATCCTCGTCCATCCCCGGCGAGTCGAAGGGAGTGCGGCGGCGGCGGTGCGGCAGCGCGAGTTTCGCCGCGACCGCGATGTCCTCGCGGGTCACCTCACCGCGACCTTCCCAGGCTGCGTGCGCCACGGCAGTTTTCGCGGTCACCAGGTCGGCACGCATGCCGTCGACATCGAACGCGGCACACACCTCCGCGATCGCGACGAGCGCAGCATCGCCGAGACGTACCTGCCGCATCCTGTGACGGGCATGGACGATGCGCTCGGACAACGCGGCTTCGGCGTCGGCCCACTGCGCCGTGAACCCGGCGGGGTCGGCGTCGAAAGCCAGGCGCCGGCGGACGATCTCGGCACGCAACTGCGGATCACGCGGCGCTGCCACGTCGACCGTCAAGCCGAACCGGTCCAGCAGTTGCGGTCGCAGTTCGCCTTCCTCGGGATTCATGGTGCCGACCAGCACGAATCGGGCGGCGTGGGTGACGGACACCCCGTCCCGCTCGACCGTCGAACGCCCCATCGCAGCAGCATCGAGCAACAGGTCGACGAGATGGTCGTGCAGGAGGTTCACTTCGTCGACGTACAGCACGCCGCGATGCGCGAGCGCGAGCAGGCCGGGTTCGTATTCCGCAGCACCCGCGGACAACGCTTTCTGCAGGTGCAGCGACCCCGTAACGCGGTCCTCGGTGGCGCCCACGGGCAGTTCGACGAGGCGCGCCGGGCGACGCCGTACGGGCGCGTCCGCCGGGTGCGGCCCGTCGGGGCAGGCCGGGTCGGGGGAACGGGGGTCACACGCGAAGCGGCAACCCTCGACTTCGTCGACCAGCGGCAACAGTGCTGCCTGCGCCCGGACCATCGTCGATTTCGCGGTGCCCTTCTCGCCGCGCACGAGCACGCCGCCGATCTCCGGCGACACCGCGCACAGCGTCAGGGCGAGCGCCAGATCGTCTGAACCGACGACGGCGCTGAACGGATACACGTGCACTACTCGACCCTCCACAGGCTCCCGCTGGGACGTACTCTTCGGCAGCTGAATCGAAGGCCGGTATTCGGACTTCCCGGTCGGACGTCGTGCGATCGCCTTCCCGGACCGATGGTCCAGTGGCTGCGCGTATGCGCATGATCGACGACTCCCGGGTCACCGCAGCGGGCCTGTGCCGGATTCTCACCGGCTTCCCGATTATCCCCGTGAGGGGCACCTTCGATTGTCTTGCCGTGGCCGAGTGTATCCACACCGCCCTGCACTATGGTTCACCGCCATGGGTTCTTCGATCACCGTGGTCGGCATCGGCGCCGACGGCTGGGCCGGCGTCGCGCCGGCCGGGCGGGCACACGTTCTGCGCGCCGACGTCCTGCTCGGCGGGCGACGGCATCTCGCATCGGTGCCGGACTCCGGTGCGACCCGCGAGCCGTGGCCGTCCCCGCTGCTCGCGGGTCTCGACGACGTGCTCGCCCGCCATGCCGGGCGGTCGATCGTTGCGCTAGCGTCGGGTGATCCGCTGGTGTCCGGAATCGGATCGACCTTGATCCGCAGGCTCGGCCGAGACGCGGTGCACGTGATTCCGGCGGTATCGTCGGTCGCCCTGGCCCGTGCCCGGATGGGCTGGGCTGCGGAGAACTGCGAGACCGTCACTCTCGTCGGCCGGAACGTCGACACGTTGCGCCGGTACCTGTCTCGTGATCGACGGCTGATCGTGCTGACCTCGGATGCATCGAGTCTCGACGTGGTTGCGCGCCTGCTCGTCGACGAAGGATTCGGTGCCGCGCGGGTGACGATCCTGTCGAATCTCGGTAGCGAGGCCGACGAGTCGCGCCGGGTGGGCACGGCGCGGGAGTTCGTCGGTGTGCCGGGCGACGACCTGAGTCTTCTGTGCATCGAATGTGCAGGAGCCGAGGGCAATTCGACCGTCCCGGGACTTCCCGACGAGTGTTTCGAACACGACGGTCAGCTCAGCAAACGACCCATCCGGGTCGCAGCGGTCTGCGCGCTCGCGCCGAAACCCGGACAATTGTTGTGGGACGTCGGAGCCGGTGCCGGATCGGTGGGAATCGAATGGGCGCGTACAGATCCGAGTTGCCGGACGATCGCGCTCGAACGGAACCCGTCCCGCGCGGAGACGGTTCAGCGCAACGCCTCGCGGCTCGGGGTACCGACCTCGGTGCGTGTGCTGCTCGGTGGGGCACCGGAGGCGTTGTCGGGACTCGAGACACCGGACGCGATCTTCGTCGGTGGCGGTGGTAGTCGAGCCGGAGTGCTCGACGCGTGCTGGAACGCGCTGCGCGAAGGTGGTCGCCTCGTGGCGCACTCCGTGACCCTCGAGACCGAGGCCGTGCTCGTGGAGTGGTGGAAGACGTACGGCGGGGAGCTGACCCGGTTGTCAGTCGAACAGGCCGCGCCCATAGGAACATTCACCGGGTGGCAATCACTGCGCCCGGTGGTGCAGTGGTCCGTTGTGAAAGGTGGAAAATGACAGTCCATTTCGTAGGATCCGGGCCCGGCGCAGCCGATCTGCTGACGCTGCGTGCGGCCGAGCTGCTGCGGCACGCGCCGGTGGTGCTGTACGCGGGCACCTACCTCGACGACGAGATCCTCGCGCACTGCGCCGACGATGCCGAACTCGTGGACACGCAGCATCTGGACCTCGATCGCATCACCGGGCATCTCGTCGATGCACACCGGCGCGGCGTCGACGCGGTGCGGTTGTGTTCGGGCGATCCGTCGCTGTACTCGGCGCTCACCGAGCAGACCCGGCGGCTCGACGCGGCCGGAGTGCCGTGGGACGTCACGCCGGGCGTGCCCGCGTATGCGGCGGCAGCGGCCACCCTCGGTGCGGAACTGACGGTGCCGGAACTGGCGCAGACCGTGGTGCTCACTCGTACGCAGGCGCGGTCGACCGCGATGCCCGACACCGAGACCCTCGCACGTGTCGCGGGTCTGCGCGCCAGTCTGGTTCTACACCTGGCGATCACCAGGGTGCGGGTTCTCGCGGAGGAGCTGAGTGCGGAGTACGGAACCGACTGTCCGGCTGCCGTTGTGGCCTTCGCGTCACGCCCCGACGAGTTGGTGCTCCGCGGCACGCTCGCGGACATCGCGGACCGGGTCGAGCAGGCCGGGCTGAAGCACACCGCGGTGATTCTCGTGGGGAGGGCGCTCGGTGTCCGGGAGCAGTCCGACGTGGCATGTTCGCATCTCTACGACCCGGCGCGCCCTCGCCACGTATAGCGGTCGTCACCGAACCGATCGTGCGGTCCACACCGCCCCGGCTGCCGTCACCGTGGTTCCCGCAGCGCCGATGATGAGCAGGCACTTCATGTCGATGCTCGCCGGGTCGAGTTTCTCGAGCGTGGTGACATCGAGCGATTCTCCGGAGCGGCCCACGTCGCGCCCCACCACGACGACGGTGTCGCCCGGGCGGTGCCGCAGCAGTACGGCCTTCGCGTCGGCGACCTGCGTCGTGCGTGAGCGAGACGCCGGGTTGTAGATGCCCAGCACGAGGTCGGCCTCGGCGACAGCGACGAGACGTCGTTCGATCACCTCCCACGGCTTGAGCCGGTCGGACAGGCTCATCACCGCGAAATCCGCTCCGATCGGTGCACCGGCGCGGGCCGCGACCGCCTGCACGGCGGATACACCCGGAAGTACCCGGATCGGCACGGACTCGTATTTGTCGTCGCGAGCGGCCTCGAACACCGCCGACGCCATGCCGAAGATACCCGCGTCCCCACCGGAGACCACGGCAACCTTCTCTCCGGCCAGCGCGAGATCGAGAGCGAACCGTGCGCGGTCGATCTCCACGGTGTTGCCGGTCGAATGTCGTTGCAGGCCCGCACGAACCGGTACCCGGTCCACGTACGGCCCGTATCCGACGACATGGTCCACGGATGCGAGCGCATCGGACGCTTCCGGCGTCAGCCACTTCTCGCCGGCGGGACCCAAACCGATCACCAGAACCTCGTGGGCGCACACAGGTTCCGATCTCGTGTCGACCGCCGGACGGGACCGGTCCGCGATGCCGGCGTTTCGCGGCGCCCGGTCGCCGGGTGCCAAGATCACCGAGAAGTACGGCACGTCGGCCGGATCGACATCGGCAACGGGTGCGATCCGCTGACCGTCCATCGACGCGCGCTCGACATATACGGCATCTGCGAGCCGGCCCGACTGCGCGAGCGCGTTGCGGACTGCGGGAAAGGTGCGGCCCAGCTTCATGATCACGGCGCCGTCGGTGTCGGCGAGCCGACGTGCCAATTCCGGTTCCGGCAACGTTCCCGGCAGAATCGTCAGGACATCGGTACGTCGCACCAGCGGTTCCGCCGCCGCGGCCGCCGCTGCGGAGAACGACGTCACTCCCGGCACCACCTCGGCGTCGTAGCGGGTCGCGAGTCGATCGTGGAGGTACATGTAGGAGCCGTAGAACAACGGGTCGCCCTCGCACAGCACCACCACGGTCCGGCCCGCATCGAGGTGCACCGCCAATCGGGCCGCCGACTCGTCGTAAAAGTCGGCGATCGCGCCGTCGTATCCGCCCGGGTGGTCGACGGTGCCGGTGGTCACCGGGTACACCAGACGTTCCTCGAGCGCACTGTCCGGGATGAGGTCGGCCGCGATCGCACGCGCGATCGACCGGCCGTGTGTTCCCGAGTAGTAGGCGACCACATCGGCGTCGCCGACCAGTCGCGCTGCCTTGCGCGTGATGAGTTCGGGATCGCCGGGGCCCAGGCCTACGCCGAAGATTCTGCCGGGAGTGAGTGCTGTAGTGGTCATTCCGCTTCCTGAGCCAGTGCGTTGAGGGCGGACGATGCCATCGCCGAGCCGCCGCGTCGTCCCCGGACCGCCAGGTGCGGGATCTGCAGACCGTGTTCGATCAGGGCCTCCTTGGATTCGGCGGCACCGATGAAACCGACCGGCACCCCGACGATCGCGGCGGGGCGGGGCGCGCCGGCGTCGAGCATCTCCAACAGGTGGAACAGAGCGGTGGGAGCGTTGCCGATCGCGACGACGGCGCCGTCGAGCCGGTCGGCCCACAGCGACACCGCCGCCGCCGACCGGGTGGTACCCCAGCGTTCGGCGAGACCCGGGACCCGCGGATCACGCAACAGGCACAGCACCTCGTTGTCGGCGGGCAGGCGGGTGCGGGTGACGCCGGAGGCAACCATGTTCGCGTCGGTGAGAACAGGCGCCCCGGCGTCGAGTGCCCGACGGGCAGCCGAGACCAGACCGGGATGGATCACCAGATCTCGGGCGAGGTCGGTCTGCCCACTGGCGTGGATCATCCGTACCGCGACCTTCTCCGCGTCCGCGGGAATCGCGGCGAGATCGGACTCCGCCCGGATCGTCGCGAACGAGCGTACGTAGATCTCGGTACCGTCGGTTTCGTACTCGTACCGACGGGGTGGTGGGGATTCGATCACGGCTGGCTCCTGTTACGGCGGACTGCAGGCGAAGACGAGGGAGTGAGGGGAGTGCGGTGCGCCGCAAGAGCGTTCGCAGCCGACGACATGCACAGCGCGGTCCGGGAGGGGTGACGCAGCGACGCGGTGTGCGAGTGCTCGGGTGTTTCCACCGGCGAGGTTACACCCGGGTGCCCCCGTACACGCGGTGACCCGTCTCCACGGCGAATCGTCGTCGAGCACGAACCCGGCGGCGGCCAGCGCGGCCGGATCGCTGTCACCGGGAAGGACGAGTCCACGCCACGGTGTGACGATCACGCCTCGGGCCGGCAGCGCGGCGACCATCGGCGGGGTGAGTATCCCCAGCGGAACCAGCGCCGATACCGCCGTACCGAGGACCCCGTACGGCATCACGACAGGTGGTGTCGGGGGAACGGTTGACACACCGCCGATTTCGCGTCCTGCCCCGGGAAGTTGCCGCACGTGCCACCGCGTCGCCCGTACCTCGACGAACCGCAGTGCTGTCGCGATCATGGCGTCGACCACGTCCGGCAGCGGCAGCGTCGGACCGGACAGATCTCCGACGGTGAGTCGTGCGTTGCGGGCATCGACCGCGACCGCGGCGAGGTCGCACCGTAGACCGGCAACATCGCCGCGGCCGTCGTCGAGACCGAACAGGAACCTGCCGGGCAGGTCGGTGAGCGCAGGTTCCCGGCACAGTGCCTCGTCGAGCGCACCGATGAGCGGCCGGATGTCGGCGAGCCCGCCGAACCGTCCGGACAACGGCGACGCGACGATGTTCCGCACCCTTTCGTGGGACGCCGACGGCAGGAAACCGGCACCGGAGACAGCCTGCACGAGTCCTTCCGGAACGTCCCCGCCTTCGTCGACGGAAATTCCTCTGATCTGCACGTTTCCGCGTGACGTGAGGTGGAGGTCGCCGTCCGCGAACTGCCCGGACGCCACCGACAACCGCTGCACACCGTCGTCCGGAACCCGGCCGCCCGGTGCACGCAGTCGCACCAGCGCACCGTCGGCTGCGACATGCGGACGCAGCACCCCGGGGCACCGATCCGGTGCGAAGGTTTCGGGAGGAAGATCGGCCATGAGCGCACATGGTTGCACACGCGGAGAAAACTGTGCGCTACTCTCGGCTTGCCGTGGTGCTCGGGAAGTCGGTGAAAAACCGACGCGGCCCTCGCCACTGTGAGCGGGTAGTTGTTCGCCCTCGTCCGTACCGGTCCGCCGGTGCGGAGACCACTGGAGCCAGCTCCGGGAAGGTCGGCCGAGCAGCGTCGATCCGTCAGCCAGGAGACCGGCCACGGCACGCGAGGTCCACGAGGGTTTTGGAGACTGAACATGGCTTCTGTTGTGCTGCTTGGGGTTGCGTTGTGACGCGGCTCGCGCTGTTGTCGACGTCGGACACCGACTTGCTGTCGGCACGTTCGAGCGGCGTCGATTGGGTGGTCGGCAACCCGTCCCGGCTCGACCTGACCGGCGAGGATCCCCGAGCGCTCCCTGCCCTGCTGGCCGGAACCGGCCTGGTCGTCGTGCGGATCCTCGGATCTGCCCGGTCCTGGCAGACCGGGCTGGACCTGGTTCTCGCCCAGGGGGTTCCCGTCGTGGTTCTGGGCGGCGAACAGACCCCGGACGCGGAACTGATGGGCTACTCCACGGTGCCGATCGGTACCGCCGCAGAGGCCCACCGCTACCTCGCCTACGGCGGTCCGGCGAACCTCGCTCAACTGCACGCGTTCCTGTCCGACACGGTGCTCCTCGGCGGTGAAGGTTTCGAACCCCCGCTCGAGCTGCCCGAATGGGGCATTCTCGACCGTCGCGCAACCCCTGACGCGGCGCCCCCGCGAGTCGGCGTGTTGTTCTACCGCGCGCACCACACCAGCGGAAACGTCCAATTCGCACACGATCTCGCCGATGCGATCGACGCGACCGGCAAGGCGCGCGGCGTCGCAATCCACTGTGCGTCGTTGCGCGGTGCCCCGGATGATCTTCTGCGCGAACTCGGCACCCTCGATGCCCTGGTCGTCACGGTCCTCGCCGCGGGTGGCACCAAACCCGCGACAGTGAGCGCCGGTGGCGAGGACGAGGCGTGGGACGTTGCGGCGCTGGCCGCGCTCGACATCCCGATCCTCCAGGCGCTGTGCCTGACCTGGAGCCGCGACAGCTGGGCCGACTCGGACGACGGTGTGTCCCCGCTGGATTCGGCCACCCAGATCGCGGTTCCGGAGTTCGACGGCCGCATCATCACGGTGCCGTTCTCGTTCAAGGAACTAGACGTCGACGGATTACCGCGCTACGTCACCGATCCCGAGCGTTGCCGCAGGGTCGCGGGTATCGCGGTGGCGCATGCCCGGTTACGGCATGTACCCCCACACCGGCGACGCATCGCGCTCATGCTGTCGGCATATCCGACGAAGCACTCCCGGGTCGGCAACGCCGTAGGCCTGGACACCCCGGTATCGGCGATCCGGCTACTGCGAGCCATGCGCGCGCAGGGGTACGACCTGGGCGACGGCTTCCCCGGCATGGACCTCGACGACGACGCAGAAGCCGGAAACGCCCTGATCCACGCGCTCATCGATGCGGGTGGGCAGGACGAGGAATGGCTCACCGCCGAACAGTTGTCCGGTAACCCGGTGCGCGTCACCACCGCTCGGTACCGCGAGTGGACGAAGAATCTGCCCGCGGAACTGACCGATGCGATGGCGGAAACCTGGGGCGAGGCCCCCGGCTCCTTGTTCGTCGACGGCGACGGCGACGACAAGGCCGTGGTCCTCGCGACGTTGCAGGCCGGCAACGTGGTGCTGATGATCCAGCCGCCCCGCGGATTCGGTGAGAACCCCGTCGCGATCTATCACGATCCGGACATGGCGCCGTCGCACCACTACCTGGCGGCGTACCGGTGGGTGGAGAACGGATTCGGCGCCGACGCCGTCGTGCACCTCGGCAAGCACGGTTCGATGGAGTGGCTGCCGGGCAAGAATGCGGGACTGTCCGCGTCGTGTGCGACGGACGCCGCGATCGGCAACATGCCGCTGATCTACCCGTTTCTCGTCAACGATCCCGGCGAGGGAGCGCAGGCCAAGCGTCGCGCACACGCCACCATCGTGGACCACTTGATCCCACCGATGGCCCGCGCCGAATCCTACGGTGACATCGCGCGTTTGGAGCAGCTGCTCGACGAGTACTCCAACATCGCGGCGATGGACCCGGCGAAGCTGCCCGCGATCCGCGCACAGATCTGGACGCTGATCCAGGCCGCGAAACTCGACCACGACCTGGGCCTCGACGATCGCCCGCACGACGCAGAGTTCGACGACTTCCTCCTGCACGTCGACGGCTGGCTGTGCGAGGTGAAGGACGCGCAGATCCGCGACGGCCTGCATGTGCTCGGTGGCGCCCCCGAGGGGGACGCGCGCGTGAACCTGGTGCTGTCCATCCTGCGCGCAGCCCAGGTGTGGGGAGGGAAATCGCACGCGGTGCCCGGGCTTCGCACCGCATTGGGTTTGAAGCCCGACGGGCCGCTCACCGAGGTCGACGCGGTCGAGTCCCAGGCCCGTGCGCTTGTCCGAGCAATGGAAGACCGCAGCTGGACTTGCGGATCTGGCGCAGCCACAGTCGAATCCGTACTCGGTCGCGCCGACGACGAGGTCGCACGAGTGCTGGAATTCGCTGCTGAGCAAGTGGTGCCGCGCCTGGCGCGGACCACCGACGAACTCGATGCGGTGCTACATGCTCTCGGCGGCGGCTACATCCCCGCCGGGCCCTCCGGATCGCCGCTGCGGGGCCTGGTCAACGTGCTGCCCACCGGCCGCAACTTCTACACCGTCGATCCCAAGGCGGTCCCGAGCCGACTCGCCTACGACACCGGCGTGGCACTCGCGAATGCCCTGGTCGACAGGTATGTCGCGGACACCGGTGAGTACCCGCAGTCGGTAGGACTGTCGGTGTGGGGGACCTCGGCGATGCGGACCGCCGGCGACGACATCGCCGAAGTCCTCGCGCTGATCGGTGTGCGTCCCGAATGGGACCCCGAGTCCCGGCGTGTCCGGGAGTTGATCGTGGTCGGGCTCGAAGAGCTCGGCCGGCCACGCATCGACGTCACCGTCCGGATCTCCGGGTTCTTCCGCGATGCGTTCCCGCACGTCATCGGAATGCTCGACGACGCGATCCGCATGGTCGCCGCACTCGACGAACCTCTCGAGATGAACTACATACGCGCCCACGCCGAACGGGACGAAGCCGAGCACGGCGACGCCGACCGCGCGGTGCGGCGGATCTTCGGTTCCAAGCCCGGGTCGTACGGTGCGGGGATCCTGCAACTCATCGACTCCGGGAACTGGCGCACCGATGCGGATCTCGCCGAGGTGTATACCGCGTGGGGTGGCTTCGCCTACGGTCGCGGCCTGCACGGCGTACCCGCCGCCGAGGACATGCGCGCCAACTATCGACGTATCGCGGTGGCGGCGAAGAACACCGACACCCGCGAACACGACATCGCCGACTCCGACGACTACTTCCAGTATCACGGGGGCATGGTCGCGACGGTACGCGCACTCACCGGCAACGACCCGAAGGCTTACATCGGAGACTCCACCACCCCCGACGCGGTGCGCACCCGGTCGCTCGCCGAGGAGACCGCGAGAGTGTTCCGTGCCCGCGTGGTCAATCCGCGCTGGATCACGGCGATGCGCCGCCACGGTTACAAGGGCGCCTTCGAACTCGCCGCGACCGTCGACTACCTCTTCGGGTACGACGCCACGGCCGGTGTCGTGCAGGACTGGATGTACGAAACCCTCGCGCAGACATACGCTCTCGATCCCGAGAATCAGCAATTCCTCCGCGAGGCGAACCCGTGGGCGTTGCGCGGGATCGTCGAGCGACTCACCGAGGCCGCCGACCGTGGTCTGTGGGCCGAGCCGGATCCCGACACGATGCAGGCGCTGCAGCAGGCGTACCTCGACGCAGAAGGTGACCTCGAGGACCGCGGGTGACCGTCCGGCGGCTGCGGCTCATCGGTATCGGCCCGGGTGGGCCCGACGACCTGACGGTGACCGCCGTACACGCGTTGAACAGCGTCGACGTGTTCCTTGTCGCCGACAAGGAGGCCGAAGCCGGACGTGCGGGTACAGGTGATCTCGTCGCTGTGCGGCAGGAGATCTGCCGCCGTCACAGCACGCGGGACTATCGCGTGATCGCGGTGCCCGATCCGCCGCGCGACCGGACACCCGAGGCATACGGCGCCGAGGTGCGCGACTGGCACGCCGCACGCGCCGAAGCCTACGAGATCGCGCTCGCCGAACAGGTTCTCGACGGCGAGACCGTCGGGCTCCTCGTGTGGGGAGATCCGAGTTTGTACGACAGCACTATCCGTGTCGTCGAACGTATTCGCAGTCGTGGACTCCTCGACATCGACTACGACGTGATCCCGGGAGTCAGCAGTGTGCAGGTGCTCGCGGCACGGCACAGGCTGGTGCTCAACGTGATCGGAGGCCCCATCACCATCACGACGGGCCGGCGGCTCGCCGAGGAGGTGGCCGGAGGAGCGGAGAACATCGTGGTCATGCTCGATGGGCAGCTCGCGTGCTCGGAACTACCAGGTGCGTGGGATATCTGGTGGGGCGCACAGCTGGGAACGACCGACGAAGAACTCGTGGCCGGACGCCTCTCCGACGTACTTCCCGAGATCGAGAAGGCGCGGGCGCGGGCCAAAGTCGCGCGAGGCTGGGTAATGGATACGTATCTGCTTCGCCGCGCCGCCGGTCACCGTTCACCACATCGGTCCAGGGCGTGAATCCACCACCGTCCCTCCTGATGTGAACCTCTCCGCCGACCCGCCGCTATATCCATGTTCGCGATGGTCTTGTACGCTTCGAGACGACGTAGGGAACACCGGTGCGAATCCGGGGCTGTCCCGCAACTGTCACCGAGGAGCGATCCCCCACTCGTACGGCCACGACCCATCACGGTTGGAAGGCCGGGGGAGAGCGTCGATCCGGGAGCCAGGACACCTGCGCGGACCGAAGTGACACCACGAGGATGGACATGAACAACTCGATATTCACCGCCCGACAGGGGCGGCACACGCTGCTGCGCACAGGCATCGCAGTCTTCGCCGCGACCCTCGCGGTCGCAGGCTGTTCGACGAACGACACCGAGCGAGCCGCCGAACAGGACGTCGACGTCTCGTCGTCCGCGACGAACTACCCACTGACGATCGACAATTGCGGTTATTCCGTCACAATCGATGCGCCCCCGCAGCGGGCCGTCTCGCTCAACCAGGGCTCCACGGAGATCCTGCTGTCGCTCGGACTCGCCGATCGGATGGTCGGCACCGCGACGTGGACGGACCCGTTGCGCGACAACCTCGCAGCCGCGAACGAGACCGTCCCGCGTCTCGCCGACAACAAACCGTCGTTCGAAGTGGTCCTCGAGACCGAACCCGACTTCGTGTCGGCATCGTTCGGCGGCACGCTGGGCGAGGGCGGTGTCGCGGACCGGGATCAGTTCGACCGGCTCGGGGTGCCGTCGTACCTGTCGCCCACCGATTGTGAAGGCAAGAACGACGAGAGTGTCAACGCCGACGGCAACCGCACCGAACCGCTCACGATGGACTCCGTCTACAAGGAGATCCGCGAGCTCGCAGCTATTTTCGACGTGCGGGATCGCGGCGAGGAGTTCGTCGCGGAACTCGAGCAGCGATACGAGAACGCTGCTGGTGAGGTCGATGCGTCGGAGGTCTCGCTGGCGTTCTGGTTCGCCGATATCAACACGCCCTATGTGGCGGGCTGCTGTGGCTCGTCGGGCATCATCACGAACTCCGTCGGGGCGAAGAACGTCTTCGACGACACGACCAACGAGTGGCCGCAGGTCAGCTGGGAGTCGGTCCTGGACCGGGACCCGACCGCACTGGTGCTCGGGGATCTGAGTCGCCGCAGCATCGACGGTGACGCCCTCGACAGCAAGATCGCGTTCCTCGAGTCGAATCCGGTCACACAGCGACTGTCCGCGGTGCAGAACAAGCGTTACATCGTGGTCAACGGCGCCGACATGAACCCGTCCATCCGCACGGTCGACGGGATCGAGAAGGTCGCCGCCGCAGTGCGGGAATGGAACCTCGGCAACCGGTGACGGCCGAGATGAAGACCCGGTTGCCCGTCAGGGGCGACCGGGTCCCGGTTGTCGCTGTGATCACCGTGGGAGTGGTGGCGCTTGCTCTGTCGATCGCCGTCACCGTCACCATAGGGCCCGCGAATCTCTCTGTCGGGGACGTCTATTCGGTGATCTTCGACAAGCTGGGTATGAGTGGGTCGACGGTGAGTGCAATCCGGGAGGGCATCGTCTGGGAACTGCGGCTACCTCGAACGTTGCTCGCGGCGGTGTGCGGGGCCGGCCTGGCCGTGTGCGGCGTGATCATGCAGTCGCTGCTGCGAAATCCGCTCGCCGACCCGTTCGTGCTGGGTATCTCGTCCGGTGCCTCCACCGGCGCCGTGATGATCGCGGTCCTCGGCATCGGAGGCGGTGCGATCTCGTTGTCCGGTGGAGCATTTCTCGGCGCACTGGTGTCGTTCGGGCTGGTGCTGCTGCTCGCGTCCGGCGCGGGCGGCGGAACCTCCCGTGTGGTCCTCGCCGGTGTCGCGGGGACCCAATTGTTCTCCGCGCTCACCTCTTTCATCGTCATCTCGTCGGCCGACGCGGAACGCACCCGCGGCGTGCTGTTCTGGTTGCTCGGCTCGCTCGCGGGCGCAACCTGGAGCGACGTGATCCTGTGCGGCAGTGTGTGCGCACTGGGGATCGCGGTGTGCCTGCTGAAGGCCTCCGCGCTCGATGCCTTCACCTTCGGATCGTCCACCGCCGCGACGCTCGGAATCGCGGTGGGTCGTACCCGTCTGATGTTCCTGGTGGTGACGGCACTCATCACCGCGGTACTGGTCAGCGCGGCCGGTGCCATCGGGTTCGTGGGCCTCGTACTACCCCACGCCGCACGATTCCTGATCGGCCCCAGGCACAGTCGTCTCGTACCGGTCGCCGCAGTGGTGGGGGCGGTGTTCATGGTGTGGGTCGACGCGGTGGCACGCACGGTCTTCGCCCCGCAGGAGGTTCCGGTCGGCGTGGTCACCGCGCTGATCGGTGTGCCCGCCTTCGCCCTGATTCTCTTCCGAATGAGGAGCACGCAGTGACGAGGAAAGCAGCGACACTGGCAGCCACCTCGCTGAGATGGAGCCGGGGCGGCAACCTCGTGGTCGACGACGTGACGATCGAGCCGCGGCCCGGCGAGACGATCGGGCTGCTCGGCCCCAACGGTTCCGGCAAATCGTCACTCCTGCGTCTGCTGGCCGGCGTCGACCGTCCGGACGCGGGCACGGTGACGCTCGATGGTGCCGACATCCGGACGCTCGGTCGCCGCGTCCTGGCCAGGCGGGTCGCGATGGTGGGACAGCACTCGCACACCGAGGTCGACATCAGGGTTCGGGATGTGGTTCGGCTGGGCCGCGTTCCACACGCGGACGTTTTCGGCCGCGACGACGGAGGCGACGCCGCGATCGAACGGGCGCTCGTGGCGACCGGTATGTCCGAGCACGCCGACCGTCTGTGGCGGGCCATGTCGGGCGGCGAACGCCAGCGCGCCCAGATCGCGCGGGCGCTCGCCCAGGACCCGCAGGAACTCCTGCTCGACGAACCGACCAATCACCTCGACGTCCAGCATCAGCTCGACATCCTGGAACGGGTGGTGGCATTGCCGGTGACCAGTTACGTCGCACTGCACGACCTCAACCTCGCGGCGATGTTCTGTGACCGGGTCGTCGTTCTCTCGAAGGGACGGATCGTCGCCCAGGGCCCACCCGTCGAGGCACTGACGTCCGACATGATCGAGCACGTATACGGGGTGCGTGCCTCCGTCGTCGCCGACGGAGGCACGCCGGTGATCCGGTATCACCGTGTCCGTGACCGGGAGTTCGCCGGGCAGGGGTGACCGTCGGGCAGGAGTGACGGAAACCCTTTCGCCGTTGTCTCTACCCGGATGTCATCGGGAGTTGCCGTTCGGACCGTAGAGGCGGGCGATGTCGGGGGAGTCGAGCCACCCTGAGTAGGTGGGCGATTGCGGCCAGCCCTCGGGGGAGTCCTGCCATTCCTCCTGGCGGCCCCACGGCAGGATGTCGACCAAGGGGAAGGTGTAGCTGAGCTGTTCGGTGCCGCGGCCGGTGGTGTGCCAGGTGCGGTAAACCGTGTCTCCGTCGCGGAGGAACACATTGACTGCGAAGCCACCCCCGGGCGGTGCGTCGACGTCGGCTCCGAACGAGCTCTCCGAGGACGAGTACCAGTCCATCATGTTGCCGGTCTTCGCCTTGTACGCCAGAGCTTCGTCGATGGGCCCGTTGGTGACGACGACGAAGCGGGCGTCGTAGTTGTCGAGGATGCCCAGCCGGGTCCACTGCGAGGTGAGGCTGGTGCAGCCACCGCACTGCCATTCCTCGCCGTCGGACCACATGTGGTTGTAGACGATCAGTTGTGAGCGGCCGTCGAACACGTCGGCCAGCCGGATCGGACCGTCCGGTCCGATCAGTGTGTAGTCGGGCAGCTCGACCATCGGGAGTCTGCGGCGCTGGGCGGCGATGGCGTCGAGTTCGCGGGTGGCAGCCTTTTCGCGTCTGCGCAGGTCGTCCAGCGCGGCCTGCCAGGTCTGCCGGTCGACGACCGGGGGTAGGGCACTCGAGGTCTGCTGGGTCATGATGCCTCCGAGATCGATGGATCTGGTCTGCAAGTTGTGACCGGGCAGCCAACCGGAAGTCATCGCGCTCGTGTCGGCTCGGCCGATGGATGGAGAACGGACATAGCGAATCCGCTCGCCGCGTCGTTGCGTGATGTAGCGAGTAACTCGTCAGATCTGAGGGCCCTCGGATCGAAGATCGTCGACCTTCTTCATGGCCTCACGCAGTTCGGTGAGCCACTCCTCCGAGTGCTGCCCGGCGAGTCGGACCGCCCATTTCAGAGCGTCGGCGCGAGACCGGGCGACGCCCGCGTCGACGAGCGTGTCCAGTACCTTCCGTTCGGGCTGCCTCAGCCGCGTCATCACCGGGACTGCGAGGTGGGTGAACAGGACGTGGCGTTCACCGACGGTGACTCCCCAGGCGACCTTGCGCCCGTAGCGGGCCTCGGCTTCGTCGGCGATACGCATTCGGTCGGGGCGGGTGCTTTCGCGGAAGCGGGAGATGCGGCCGTCTACGGCGGCGGCCGATGTGTCGTCCGGTGCGGGAAGTTCCCCGACCACGGTGATCTCCTCGCGGTCGACTTCGACGGTGGCGGGACCGGTGAACCAATCGTCGGGCAGTCGTCCGGCGAACCATTCGGTGGCGTCCCCCGCGTCGGGCACATGGGCCTGCTGCCAGCCGCCTGGTCGCCCGAATCCGGGTGAATTCATGTGGTGATGTCGCATGATCGTCCTCCTCGGACGCATCGACGTGCAAATTTGCTGTGATTACAGTATTACGCCGTTGTTGTGACCGGCGCCACTATCGGGCGTCCGAATCCAGGGGGTGTGAGCGCTCCCGAGTTGACATGCGAGGGGTGAACGCCGTTCACTCTTGCAGGGTGAACAATGTTCACCCCGGAGGGAGGGGAACGGAATGCGAAGTGCGGAAAACGAGGCACGCAGACAGCCCGCCTCGAGTGGCACGATGACCGCGCTGCTGAGCCTGGCGGGACTCGTTGCCGCACTACAGACCACGCTGGTCATTCCGTTGTTGCCGGACTTCCCGGAGCTTCTCGATGTCTCCGCGGGGGACGCCACCTGGCTGGTCACCATCACCTTGCTGACCGGAGCTGTGGCCACTCCGATCGTCTCCCGGCTGGCCGACATGTTCGGCAAGCGCCGAATGATGGTGCTGGCGCTGTCGATGATGGTCGTCGGATCGTTGATCGCGGCGCTCGGCGGAACCTTCCTCGCAGTCCTGATCGGCCGTGCCCTACAGGGATTCTCGTCCGCGCTCATCCCGGTGGCGATGGCTGTGCTCCGTGATGTGCTCCCGCGGGAGAAAGTCGCCGGCGCCGTGGCGCTCACAAGTGCCACCATGGGGATCGGCGGCGGGCTGGGCCTGCCCACCGCAGGTGTGCTCTACGACAGCTTCGGCTGGTCGTCGGTTTTCTGGGTCTCCGCGGCCGCCGGATGTCTCCTCCTGCTGGGGATCCTGCTCGTCGTCCCGGCAAGCGCCACCGGCACCCGGGGGCGATTCGACATCGTCGGAGCGCTGCTGCTGTCCGCCGCGCTGACTGCACTGCTCCTCGGAATCTCGAAGGGGCCCGCGTGGGGTTGGTCGAACCCGCAGACCGTCGCGAGCCTGGTCGTTGCCGTCCTCGTCCTCGCCGTCTGGGTGCCGTACGAATTGCGGGTCGCCGCACCGATGGTCGACCTCCGCGTGTCGATGCGCAGGCCGGTGCTGCTGACCAACATTGCCGGGCTGTTCGTCGGGTTCGCCGCATACGCGAACACTCTTTCGACCACCCAGCAGTTGCAACTCCCCGAGATCACCGGCTTCGGGTTCGGGCTCAGTGCGGCAGCGGCCGGGTTGTGCATGGTGCCGGGAGGTGTTGCCATGCTGATCTTCTCGCCGCTGTCGGCACGAGTGACCGCTCGGTTCGGCGGGCGTGCCACCCTCATCACCGCGACGCTCGTCATGACGGCGTCCTACGCGTTCCGTATCGCGTTCGACGACACCGTCGCCCTCATCATCGTCGGTGCCGTCTTCGTCAGCATCGGCAACGCGATGGCCTATGCGACGATGCCCGCGTTGATCATGGCAGCTGTTCCGCTGACAGAGACGGCCGCCGCCAACGGGCTCAACAGTCTCCTCCGCACGATCGGATCGTCGAGTATGAGTGCGGTCGTCGCCGCGCTCCTCACCGGGCTCACTATCGAACTGGCGGGACGCTCGTTCCCCGCGCACGGGGCCATCGTGGCGATGTTCGCGATCGCGGGCGCCGCCACGTTTTTGGCTACGCTGGCTGCCATGTTCCTTCCGAAACAGCGACCCGCGCAGCCTTCCCCGGTGGGCTCGGCGACGACCGCGGTGACGACCACGGCCGGATCGTGATGTCCGCGCATGCCGGAGTTCCTCGGGTCGGGTGCCGACGTGGGTGAACCGAGCACCCGGGAGATCATTCTCGACACCGCCAGAACGTTGTTCGCCGAACGTGGATTCAGCGGAACCACGATCAGAGATGTCGCCGAGGCTGCGGGTGTATCGCCCGCCCTCGTGATGAAACTGACCGGCAGCAAGGCCCAACTGTTCCAGGCCGCCGCGCCCGACGCGCCGGGCCTCGCCGACGTCGAGCGCCCGGACGAGTCGATCGGTCGCCGGATGGTGCGTGCTCTCGTCGAGCGGCGAGACACGGGCGACTACGAATTCTGGGCCATGGCACCATTTCTCGTCCAAGAGGCACCCGACCCGGAGAGTGCGCGCCAGAAGATGGTGACGCGTGTCGTGCCGAGGATCGCGGCAACGATCGGTGAGCAGTCGGAGGGTCTGGTGCGGTCGCGGATCATCGTGACACTCCTGCTCGGACTCGCCGGTGGGCTGCGCACCTTCGAGGTGCTCACAGCGGAGGACGTCGGGAACGAGGAACTCATCGAGACCTACGGCGGACTCATCCAGCAAGTCATAGATTCCGGCCGGTGAGTCGCAGCCGTCACGGTGCGCTCGGAGCCTGGGCGGCCCTGGCGCGGCCCGTGAGGTCGTCGAGCGTCAACCGGTGACGCGGTTCGTGCTCCGCGATCTTCGTTCGTGACACCTCGTGACGAGGTCCGACGTGAAGGAGTTCTCCCGACGCCAGCGACTCCCAGTCCGGGTCCTCGTCCATCCGCTCGGTGGCCACCACAACGGCCGGCCGGCTGGACAGATCGCCCGAGCGAGCACGCACCGTTCCGGCGGCACTCGCGTGCTCGAGATGACGGCTTCCGCTCGGTCCGCCGGAACGCCGCTGCAGGACCATGAGGTCGTGGGTGTCCGGGTAACGGAACGCCCACAACTCCTCGGCGGTCACGAGCACGAAGTTCAGCGACAGTATTCTCAGCCGGTCGGCGACCCATCCGACGGCCGCCGCGATTCCGGCACCGACATCACCGCCCTGCTCGTCGATGTGGCGGGTGATCAGCGCGAAGAATCGCTCCGAATCCGTATCGCCGTGCACGAGAGTGCGGTAGTCGCCGAGTTCGGCTTCCAGCAGCGGAAGGTCTTCGATCACCCCGTTGTGGGCGAACAACCTGCCGTTTTGTTCGAACGGATGGGTGTTCGCGAGGACGGTGCCTCCCGTGGTCGCGTACCGGACGTGGGCGACGAAGGTCCGGGACTCCCGCTCCCTGGCCTCGAGCGCGAATTGACGGTCCTCGTATGCCGCGATCGGTTGCTTCTCGAGCAGTGGGGTGCCGTCGGCGGAGAAGGACCCCAGACCGGTTCCATCGGGCATTCGGCGACTCTGCTCGGCGAGGCTGTCTTCGGCGTCGAGGAGCCAGAATGTGGCGTGCACTCGATGGGGTGCTGCGGACATCCCGAACAATCGGCACATTGCCGTCGTCCTCTCGCTCGAGGCCGGATCATCACCAGTATGACCACGCCCGAGGTCGCTCCGGGCCGGTTCCACACCCGAGACCGGGTTGTGCCCGTGAGTGCGATCCGCCCCGAATGGTCCTCGCGCGGAAGACGAGAGTTCCCGATCGGGGCTACCGTGAGGAAAACGAAAGGGAGCATATGCGGATACGCGACAAGGTATTCGTCGTCACCGGCGGCGGCAACGGAATCGGGCGCGACGTCGTCCTCGAACTTCTCGTGCGCGGCGCACGGGTTGCAGCCGTCGACCTTCGCAGTGAAGCGCTCGACGGTACGCGCGCACTGGCGCCCGCCGCCGGCGACAGGCTGACAACCCACACCGCGGACGTATCGGATCGCACCGCCGTCGAGGCGCTCGTCGGCGAGGTCGTCGCTGCTCACGGGCAGGTGGACGGCATCGCGAACGTCGCCGGGATCATCCAGCACTTCGTGCCGTTCGCCGAACTGTCGTACGACGAGATGTCGAAGGTGATGGATGTCAACTACTGGGGCGTCGTGCACATGTGCAAGGCGTTCCTTCCCGAGCTCACGAAGCGTCCGGAGGCCAGCCTGCTCAACGTCTCCAGCATGGGCGGCCTCGCACCGGTGCCGGGTCAGTCCGTGTACGGCGCCAGCAAGGCCGCAGTAAAGCTTCTGACCGAAGGGCTGTTCGCGGAGCTTCGCACCACGAACGTCGCCGTGACGCTCGTCTTCCCCGGCGCGATCCGCACCGGCATCGCCGAGAATTCGGGGGCGTCCATTCCGGGCCGCGACACCGATGCGGGCGCTGCGAAGATCACCTCGTCCGCCGAGGCGGCGCTGCGCATCGCCAACGCGATCGAAAAGGGCACGTTCCGTATGTGTATCGGCAAGGACGCCACGATGATCGACCTGCTCTCGCGGCTCATGCCGCGCCGCACGATCGACATGGTGGCGAAGAAAATGGGGTCGCTCGTCGATCGCTGAGCCCACGGCGACCCGTGGCGCCGAGCCCACGGCGGCCGGCGGGGCCCCGTGCTTACGAGTTCTTCTCCTCGGAGTTCTCCGTCTCGGTGGCCGGACCCGCAGGCGTAGCTCCGCCTTCGGTGGTCCACTCGGTCGACTCGCCTTCGGTGGAGCGGGCGGGGTCGGAGACGACGTCGGGCGCCGCATCCTCGCTCCCGTGTTCGGTCGACGTGGTTTCGGGGTCTTTGTGGTCGGCCACTGACATGCTCCTCCGTTGCGACGTTCCGGTCGGAATACCCATATCGGTGGCGCTCAACCGCCGGTGTGGAAGACCTCCCTGCGGGGTACCGGGAAACACAGGCCGACGACCGAGGGAGGCAACCGTGTCCGACGAGGCCCAGAACCGGATGCAACACCCCGGAGAGCAACACCCTGTTCCCCCGTTGGAGCAGCAACCCGAGATCACCTACCCCGGCGCGACCGACGAACTCGTCACTGCTCCGGACCACGGCGAACTGACGTATCGGGGCTCCGGAAAACTTCTCGACCGGCGTGCACTGATCACCGGTGGTGATTCCGGTATCGGGCGCGCCGTGGCGCTCGCCTTCGCGCGGGAAGGAGCAGACGTCGTCCTCTGCCATCTCCCGGAAGAAGGCGAGGACGGCAGACGGACCGCCGAACTCGTCGAAGCGGCGGGACGGAGCGCCGTGCTCGTGCCCGGAGACATCCGGGAAGAAGACTTCTGCCGACACCTCGTCGCCACGACCGTCTCGGAGTTCGGTGGTATCGACATCCTGGTCAACAACGCTGCCTACCAGCACCTGGTTCCCGGTGGGATCGCCGACATGACCACGGACGGGTTCGATCGCGTCATGAAGACGAATCTCTATGCCCTGTTCTGGTTGTCGAAATTCGCAGTGGCCCGGATGGAACCGGGATCGGCGATCGTCAACACCACCTCGATCCAGGCGGTGAACCCCTCACCTGGTCTCCTCGATTACGCCACCACGAAGGCCGGCATCGTCGACTTCACCAAAGGGCTTGCCGCAGACGTCGCGAGTAAGGGTATTCGCGTCAATGCTGGTGCACCCGGCCCTATCTGGACGCCGTTGATTCCTGCGACCATGCCGAAGGATGCGTACGAGAATTTCGGTAAGGATGTGCCGCTCGGCCGTCCCGGACAGCCGGCGGAACTCGCTCCCGCGTACGTGTTCCTCGCCTCGCAGGACTCGAGTTACATCACCGGGGAGACCATCGCGGTCACCGGCGGGGTGCCCTTCACCTGACGAGCAGGTACCCCGGGGTGCCCGGGGTACCTGCTGCCTATCCGGTGATGCTCGGAGTGTCGGTCGACGCGGGCCGGGAATCGTCGGCGTGCATCTCGCCGACCTCGGACTTCAGGATCCGAAGTGATCTGCCCAGCCCTCGCGCAGCTTCGGGGAGCTTCTTCGACCCGAACAGAACGAGCAGGACCACCGCGACGACCGCCCAATGTGCCGGGCTCATCGCGCCCATCAGCCCGCCATCCCGTCCGTCGGGTACACCGCGTCGACCTCGACCTCGACGAGCCAGCCCGGAACGGGAAGGCTGCCGACCTCCAGCGCGAACCGCGTGGGCCGTGCGGCATTGCGTTCGAGCGGTGCGGCCGGCTCTGCGGTTCCCAGGGGCACCAGTTCGGTGTCCCCGGTGTCGAGATTCGTGTTCGCGAAGAACTGACGATAGGCGCGGTTCCAGCCGGCGTAGTCCGCTCTGTCGGTGCCGGGCGCGTTGTCGAGGAACACCCGCATGGTGGTGACATCGGCAAGAGTCAGTCCCTGCGCTTCGAGGTTCGCGCGAATGTTCTTGAGGACGTTGATCCCTTGGGCTTCGGTTACGGTGACACCGTCGGGCAGCTCACCGTCGGCGAACTGTGAGTCGATGTACGACTCCGGGGTGCCCTGAGGTGCTGCCGTATTCGCCGCAGTCGGCCCCAGACCGCTGGATTTGTATACCCTCGCACCGGAACTGATCGTCACGCCCTGCGCGATCATCGGGTTCGCCTCGCCGGGCTCGAGAACCGCCTGCGCCACGGCAGTCGTCTCGCTGGGTGGCGCGCCGGGGTCGTCGTCGGACGAGCAGGAAGTCAGGATGGCGGTGGTGGTGGCCAGGCTCGCGGCCAACGCCGCGGCGCGGAGGGTGGTGCGCTTCATGAGTGCTCCTGGAGATCGAAGGTGGTCAGGCTGCGGCGACGCGCTGGTGCAGCGCCGTGACGACATCGCGGGCAGAGGTGAAGGCGCCGTGCTGCCAGGCGATTGCGTTGGAGAGGTGGTCCCCTGCGAAGTAGATGCGGTCAACGGGTTCGAGCAACAGTTCGTACTCGGGGGTGGCGGCACCCCCGTGCGAGTCACCGGCGCCCTTCCAGTTCGTCCAGGCGCCTTCCGAGTACTTCATGCGACGCCAGCTACCCGAGAAGGACGAGGCGATGTCCCGGCCGTATTTCTCGCCGTGGATCGACATGCCCTCTGCCACGGCTTTGTCCAGACGCTGCTTGTGAGTGAGGGATTCGAACGCGAGGTGCCGCCGTCCGCTGGTGTAGTACCCGACGACGACTCCTCGGTCCGAGCCGTAGTGGTCGTACGGGAACATGATCTGGGTGATGTCCTTGTCCGTGTTCGAAGCGCCGCCGTAGATGCGGTCTTCCGTTTCCCACCAGCGCCGGGTGTATTCGATGCCGAGCTTGCCGGCCGAGGCGGGAACGGCGGCGGACAGCGCTTTGAGTACTTCCGCGGGCAAGTTGTTGTCGAAACGGCCGACCAGATTCGGCGGAACGGTGCAGATGCAGTAGTCGGCGGTGATCGACTTCCGTGCGCCGTCCTGCGTGTAGGTCACGGCGACGCCGTCGGGAACGTTCTTCATCGAGGTCACTTCGGCACCGAAGTGGATCCGGTCGGTACCGATCTTGTCCCGCAAGGCGTAGTAGATCCGGTCCATACCGCCGACGGGGGTCATCATCGTCGTCGCCTGGTCGTAGCCGAACTCGAAGCTGAAGTTGCGGCCGAGGCCGGACCGGATGACGTCGCTCATCGGGAACGGTTCGGTCTCGGTGCCGAAGTTCAGGCCGGCACCGGGTTCGCCCGAGTAGCCGCGTCGGGTGGAGCCGAGGTAACGGCCGTCGCTGGACAGGTCACCGAAGTCGCTGAGGAACTCCGACAACGCCTCCTTGTCGTCGGGGGAGAGGACGTCGTCGAGCGCACCCCTCGACGCGGCTTTGTGGAGGAGTTCGGACATGTAGCCGTAGGTGTCCGCCTTCGCGGCGCGGTACTGGACCGACTGTCCCGAGATAGCGGTGTCACTACTGTAATGGACGAGCGTGTTCGCATTCTGATTGCCGAACGGCTGGACCTCGACGCCGAGTTCGTGGCAGTAATCGAGGGTGATGTGGCTCTGCGGGATGCGGGTGGCCCCGAGGTTGTAGTAATGGCCGCCGGCGAAGGTGCAGGTCTGAGTGTCTCCGCCGATCTCGGTTTCCGTGGTGCCGCCGCGCACCGAGTAGACGCGTCCGCCCGGCCGGGTGCGAGCCTCGAGTACCGTGACGTCGTAGCCGCCCTTACGGAGTTCGTACGCAGCGCACAGACCTGCGGGACCGCCGCCGAGCACGACGACCGACTGCTTTCCCGGGGCCTTGCCGATGAGGTCGCCCATCGCGGGAGGCTGGAACCTGTTCGGTGGGGTGGCTGCCGCGGGGGCGAGACCTATGGTCGACATCGCCCCGTAGGCGAGTCCGACGCCTCCGGTCATGCCGAGGCCCCGCATGAATGATCTTCTGGTGACACTCACTTCATGGCTCCCATCGCGCTCACGACGTCTGCTCCAGGCCGCGGACGTCCTGTGCCCGCGCCGTCGTTCGGAGCAATCGTGGAGGCGGTGTGCTTCCCGCCGGATACGGCGAAGAAACGGTTCGGCAGCGGCGAGTGAGAAACGTCGCGAGCAATCCCTCTCACTCGGAAGACCTCATACGACTTGCCGAAGAAACCGTGGGGTAACACGATGCGCGTACGGTCTGCGCGGCCGGCACGAGCACGCCGGCGGGTGGGGAGGCATCATGACCGAAACGTCTGCGCTGGCCGATGCGATCGCACGGTCGTTCGCGCACCGGGAACCGGAACGCCCGGCAGTGTCGCCACTGCGAGCTTTGGGGCGCAGGCAACTGTCGGGATGGGAGGTGCTCGCTCAATCGGTCGCGACGACCGCCCCGGCGGCATCGATGGTCCTGCTGCCCGCCGCGATGCTCACCCACCACGCGCTGATGTCCGGTCTGATCGCCGTGGTGGCTGCAACTGTGCTGGTCACTCTGATTGCTTGTTGCACAGCGCTGTTCACCCGCCGCATGGTTGCTTCGGGCGGGCTGTACGCGTTCGTCGCAAAAGGTCTGGGCCCACGTGCGGCTCTGACGACGGGCATCGCGATGGCGGTGAAGTATCTCGGGAGCGGTGCGCTGACGCTGTACCACGGAGGGCACGCGGTGATCGCGATCGCCGCACAGTGCGGCATCGGCATCCGGGGGCCGGCGACCGCCGTGGTGTATCTCCTGATCGCCGCGGCGATCCTTGCGGCGTTGTTGCGTGGTGTCCGGTTCGCGGCGCTGGCGATCCTTGTGATCGAATCCTGTTCCTTGATTTTCATCGTCGGCCTGATGGTGATGCCCGGTGCGGAATCGGTGCCGGTGCAGCCTTTTCCGGGAGCCGGGACCGGTCTTCTGCTTCCTGTAGTTCTGTCCGCGCTCTTCGCCCTCGCAGGATTCGAGAGCGCGACGTTCGTCGCGCCCGAGGCGCGCCGTCCGATGATCACCGTAACCCGCACCGTGATCGCCACACCGGCACTGTGTGGAGCGCTGTTCGTATTCGCCGGTTGGGCCGCGTGGAGCGGCCACGCCGACACCCTCGTGGGGGCTTATCTGTACGGCACCTCGACAGGAGTCAGTCCGGTGGTGGTGGCCTTGCTGCACCTCGGGATGGCCTGCTCGTGGCTCGCGTCGGCGATGGCGTCCTCCAACGCCGCGTCCAGGCTGCTGTATTCGATGGGGGTCGAAGGCGTTCTGCCGGCTGGGCTGGGCTCGGTACACCGGAGACTCCGCACACCCTGGGTTGCGCTCGTCTCCGCGGTGTCCTGTCTCGCGATCGGTGCGACGGTCCTCGCGGTCCGGGGTGAGGTGCCCGACTGGGCCGGTGTCACGCTGCGCGTCGTTCTTCTGGTCGCGTACGTCCTGGTCGCGGTCGCGGCGGTGGTGTTCCTCGCTCGTATCCAGGAGTCGACGCCGGCAATCACCTGGACATGTCGCGTCGCTGCGACTCTCGGTGGGGTGGTCACCGGGTGCATCGTGATCGGCCACGCGCTGGACGGCCGGTTCGGCGCTCTGACGGCGTTGCTCGTCGTGCTCGCGGTTCCGGTCCTGTGGTACCGGCACCTGCGACGAACGCGACCGGCGACCCTCGCCGACATCGGCGTGTTCGACAGCCCCGAATCGAAGGATGTGCTTCCCGGGGCCGGCGCCTTCGCCGAGACCGGCCGCGGCCGCGTCGCCCTCGTCGGATCCGATCATCCGAACGCGGTACGGCGGTGAGCGTCCGGGCCGGGCAGGGTGGGCACGAACCCCGGGCCGTTCAGCGTGCGCTCGCCCTCCTCGAAGCCGTTGCAACCCTGGGTGCCGGCGCATCGGCTCGTGACGTCGCGGCGCTGACAGCGATCCCGCCCGCGACTGCCTACCGTCTGCTCAATCTCCTCGTGGCAGACGGTTACCTTGTTCGGGTCGAAGACCTGTCGGGTTTCGCGCTCGGGCGGCGTACCCGCGAACTCGCTGCCGCCGCACCGGCGCCCCATGTGGACATCGATCCGGGTCCTGTCCTCGAGGAGTTGCGGGCACAGCTCCGGTACGGCGTCTACCTGGTGTCCTACACGGGTGGCCGGGTCCGCCTCGTCGACCGAGACCCCGACCACGAACTGTCCGGCGAGTCGACCTGGACGACGCACCTGCACGCGTCGGCGATCGGAAAACTGCTGCTCGTTCAGCGGCCCGAACTGATCGGGCCCGGCCCGCTCCGCCGGATCACCGAATGCACCAAGACCGAACCAGCCGAACTGAGGGCGGAACTGGAACGTGTACGTGACGAAGATGCCGCGTCCGAGGTCGACGAGAGCCGCATCGGCCGGTCAGCGCTCGCGGTCCCGGTGCGCACTAACGACCATCGGCTCACCGGAGCGCTGACCGCCATCGGGCGCACCGGACGGCTCAGCGTGAACGATCCGGAGATCCGGGATCTCTTGCGCTCCTACGCTTCTGTCCTACGCGGGTCGACTTCGGTCTCGTAACCGAGGTTTCCGTCCGATCCGGCACACGAACCGTGCGGGCGTACCGAGCGGAAATGCTTGTCAGAACGACGGATTCACGGACCAGCGGGCGGGGTGGGAAAAGGGCAATCGCCGCACACGCCTCCGTTGGCGGTGCGGTAGAACAGGCAGCAGCTACGACGCCTTCCTGTCGCTCGGTCGATGCTGCCGGTCAACCGGGGGTCGTCCAGCAGCGCGTCGAGGTGCGGCAGTGCCGCCTCGCCGATCATTCGTCCTGCACCGATCAGAGCCGAGGCCGCGTTACCCCACATCAGCCCGGGTGCCACCACATCGCGCCACGCCTCGATGATCGGCTCGAGTTGCCGGTCGAGCACCTCGACGGCAACGGAGTCACCGAACCGCGGCTCGGCCACGTGCAACAGGAGGGTGCCACCGTCGGACCGCCACAGCAGCTGGTCCGGGTCGAGGCCGATACAACGCCCGGAGAGAGTGACGGACCCGATCGCGATCGACCACACGCGTGCGGCGTAAGCGAAGAACACCGTCGAAGCGGCCACCCGCATCTCGTCGGTGCTCATCTGCTCGGCCGTAGCGGTCACGAGGTGGTCACGGGTCGTGCGCTCACGCAGTGCGATGGTGGGTTGCCATCGGCCGCCGGGCACTTCTCCGGTCCCGACCGCGAAGAAGGGACTCAGTGCCGCGATCCGTTCGAGCACCCCGGTCGCGCCCGATGTCGCATTCTCCTGGGCCAAGGCACTCCTGCTCTCGTTCGTCTTCTCCATCCGCCCGGCTCGCTCGTGCCGTCGTGCGACGTCGGCAACGTAGCACGGCGCGAGCACGCCGAATCGCCCGCTTCGGCGGGCCGACTATCGTGGGTCTCACGACAACCGATCGAAAGGACCGGCATGGGTGTGAGTTTGGCCAAGGGCGGAAATGTCTCGTTGTCGAAGGAGGCTCCGAACCTCACTGCGGTGACGGTCGGTCTCGGCTGGGACGTCCGGGCTACGACCGGCGCCGATTTCGACCTCGACGCCAGCGCTCTCGTCACGGGTGCGAACGGCAAGGTGCTCTCGGACCAACACTTCGTCTTCTACAACAACCTGCGTTCGCCCGACGGATCGGTCGAGCACACGGGCGACAACCTGACCGGCGAGGGAGAGGGTGACGACGAGTCGATCAACGTCGACCTCGTCGCAGTGCCCGCCGAGGTGCAGTCCATCGTCTTCCCGGTATCGATTCACGACGCCGACGCGCGCGGGCAGTCGTTCGGTCAGGTGCGCAACGCGTTCATCCGGGTGGTCGACCGCTCCGACGATCGCGAACTCGCGCGCTACGACCTGAGCGAGGACGCGTCGTCGGAGACCGCGATGGTCTTCGGTGAACTGTACCGGCGCGGCACCGAATGGAAGTTCCGCGCGATCGGCCAGGGCTACGCGTCCGGCCTCGCGGGAATCGCCCGCGACTACGGTGTCAGCATCGGCTGATCCGAAGGCGCGCGC
Source organism: Rhodococcus sp. NPDC060084 (assembly GCF_042730335.1). Taxonomy (NCBI): domain Bacteria; kingdom Bacillati; phylum Actinomycetota; class Actinomycetes; order Mycobacteriales; family Nocardiaceae; genus Rhodococcus; species Rhodococcus sp. NPDC060084. Next base: position 81,774 of record NZ_JBHWWX010000011.1, on the reverse strand, counting down.
CGCGTGCTCGTGACCTGGCCCGCGGCGCCGCCGCCCGATCTGCCGCGATCACCTCGTACAGGCGGACTCCCGGTGCGACACTGGTGTGATGTGTAGATGGATGGCCTACTCCGGCGATCCGATTCTCGCCGAGGATTTGTTGTTCAAGCCGGAGCATTCGCTGATCGATCAGAGCCTGCACTCGCATCTCGGCGCCACAACCACCAACGGTGACGGTTTCGGTGTCGGCTGGTACGGCCTGGGCGAAACGCCCGCGGTGTTCAAGGGCATCGATCCGGCGTGGAACGACGAGAATCTTCGTGAAGTCGCGTCGCAGGTGAGCACCCACCTGCTGTTCGCCCATATCCGGGCGTCGACCGGGAGCGCCGTCCAGCGGAGCAACAGCCACCCCTTCCGGCACGAGAACTGGCTGTGGATGCACAACGGATGCATCGAAGGATTCGAGCGGATGAAACGGGATCTGGTGTTCGCCATCGAACCGGATCTCTACCCGTACATCGAAGGGTCCACCGACTCGGAAGTGCTCTTCTTTCTGGCCTTGACGTTCGGCCTCCGGGAAGACCCCCTCGGCGCGGTGGGGCGGGCAGTGGGCCTGGTCGAGCACCTCGCCCGGCAATACGGCATCGACGCTCCGGTGCAGATGAGCGCCGCCACCACGGACGGCGTCACGGTGTGGGCGTTCCGCTACTCGAGCGAAGGAAAAACACGTTCGCTGTTCTACTCCACCGAGATCTCGCGATTGCGCTCGCTGCATCCGGAGGTCGAGGCACTCCAGCGTTTCGGTATGACGGCGAGATTGGTTGTGTCCGAACCTATACGGGACTTGCCGGGTGCATGGAACGAAATGCCCGAAGGTTCCGCGGCGATCGTCCGCGAAGGCCGCGACGACATCGTTCCGTTCGTTCCACTGGGTGCGACGTAGACAGCGCGGGGCGACATCGTGTCCGCGTCGGCAACCCGTGACACCGGGGTCGGAGGCGGCGCGTGAGCGGCCCGCTACCGACCGGAGGCCGGTCCACCCGCAGGTTGTTGTGGTCGGCCGGTGTGCGGCCGTTGCTGACAGCCGTTGTGCTGCTGACCGTCTACTTCCTCGCACCGCTCGACGGTATCGGGGACCTGGGGGCGGTGTTCCTCCTGGTCGTGGGGGTTCTCGCGGTGGGTACGGTGGCGGTCTGGCAGGTCAAGAAGGTACTGGCGTCGCACTACCCGGCGGTGCAGGCCGTCGAAGCGGCCGCTGCCACTGTTGCGTTGTACCTGGTCGGTTACGCCGCGTTCTACTACCTGCTGTCCGCTGCGAACGCGCAGGGATTCAGTGAGGTGCTCTCGCGGGTCGACGCACTCTATTTCTGTCTCACCGTGTTCGCCACGGTCGGATTCGGCGACATCGTGGCCACCACCGATTCGACGAGAGCGGTCGTATCCCTCCAGATCGTCGCCAATCTGGTGTTCCTTGCCGTCGGGATCCGCGTGCTGACCGGCGTGGTGCAGTGGCGTCGGCAGCAGCGTCAGAACCCTCCCGGCACTTCCCCGGGTGGGTAGGACCGCCACCCGAAAGGAATGGAAATCGTGGCCGAACCCGACATTCCGACGCACACCCAGGTGTCTCTCGATCCCCGAGCACGGAGAGCCAAGGGGAAGCACGCACGACGCTCGACGCCCCTCGACTCGCTCGCCGAATGCGGCGCCGATCCCGGCCGTTCCCCGATCGATCTGCTCTTGGCGCAAGCCGAGACCAGGGTGCCCCAGTTGGTCCCCATCCGGCACGGTCGCATGGCGTCGTCGCCGTTCGCGTTCTACCGCGGTGCCGCGCTCGTCATGGCGGACGATCTGTCGCGGACCCCGTCGAGCGGGCTGATCACCCAACTCTGCGGCGACGCGCACCTGTCCAATTTCGGCATCTTCGCCACGCCCGAACGGAAATTGGCGTTCGACGTCAACGACTTCGACGAGACCTACCCCGGGCCGTTCGAATGGGATGTCAAACGACTCGCGGCCAGTCTCGCGATCGCAGCGAAGGACAACGACTTCACCCGGAGGCAGCGGCGGCGCATCACCACTGCCTGCGCGTCCGAGTATCGGGAAACGATGCTCGAGCAGGCCGAGCGGGGGAACCTCGCGGTCTGGTACTCGCGGATCCAGCCGACCACGGAACTGGTCGAACTCCGCGACGAACTCGATTCGTCCATGAAAAAACGTGTTCGGAAGTTGCTCGAGAAGTCGGTACACAGCGACAGCGTGCACGCGGCCGGAAAACTGACCTCCGTCGTGGACGGGCGCCGCACGATCACCAGCCGGCCACCTCTGATCGTGCCGATCGAAGAAGTGTTCGCCGATGCCGATGCCACGCAGCTCTACGACGAACTGCATCGGCGACTGCGCGAATACGCCTCCACACTCCAATCCGATCGCCGCACCCTGCTCGCGCAGTTCGAATTCGTCCAGGCCGCGCGGAAAGTCGTCGGTGTCGGCAGCGTGGGCACCCGGGCATGGATCGTCCTGATGCGGGGGAGGGACGACGATCCGCTGGTGCTGCAGGCCAAGGAAGCGCAGCGGTCCGTACTTGCCGGGTACGTCGACGGGCCGCAGTACGAGAACGAAGGTGAGCGGGTGGTGCACGGCCAACGGCTCATGCAGGCCGCGAGTGACATCTTTCTCGGATGGCAGCAGGGTCCCGGAGTCGACGGTGTCCGGCGTGACTTCTACGTCCGGCAGTTGCGCGACGGCAAGGGGTCCGCGGTGGTGGAGGCGATGACGCCGAGGGGTATGGAGCTGTACGGGCGGCTGTGCGCCCGCGTCCTCGCGTACGGCCACGCGCGCGGGGGAGACCGCATCGCGATCGCGTCCTATCTGGGATCGGGCAACGAATTCGACGAAGCGATTGCGGGGTTCGCGAAGACCTATGCGGAGAGGAACGTCCGCGATCACCAGGAGCTGGTCGCCGCGATCGACTCGGGTCGAATCGCCGCGCGCACCGGTATGTGAGCGCGACGGCTCAGCGCACCAGGAGCCAGTTCTTGTCGTGCCGGTAGAAGGTGGAGCGTTTGAGCGGGCGGGGATTCGCGACCCCGTCGCGGGTGACGGTCGCGGCGGGCGAACCCAGTTGCATCGCCCGTCCCGTCAGCCACTTGTAACCGCCGAACCAGCGCGGCCGGTCGATTGCGGCGCGCAGTCCCGGCATCGCCGGTGTGGGCTCGACCCGGATACCGGGCACCGTGCCGGAGAACAGGCGGGTGTCGTCGACGTAGGCCTCCCCGACGAGACCGGACTCGTCGCCACACACGAGCGCCCGGCCGACGAGCGCGATGCCGGCGTCGTCCCGGATCAGCGGAATCGGCTTCGCCTCACCGCGCAATGCGATGGTGGCCGCTTTCGAGCCGCTGCGCAGGCCGTATGCCTCGGTGGCCGGAGTGCGCGACTCGGGTACGTACGCGAGTTCGATGTCGTCGAGCCGATCGAGGCGCATCAGCCGGGTCAATGTCGCGGCGAATGCGGCATCGTCTCCGACGACGATCAGCCGGGGGTTGTCCACCGAGTCCGCTTGGGCGAGGACATCCTCGAAATCGTCCTTCTCCGGAAGCGCGGGAGCGGACAGCGTCGTCTCCGGGGTGAGAGTCAGCGGCAGGGGTACCTCGCCACATCTGAACACTACCGGGGTCAACAGAACTCCTCGCGAATGTCGGGTTCGTACGGTTGCAGGCTTCGGTTCACTCTAATCGGAAGGCGCCGGGCGGGGGTGGGACGCGCGGCGGTGCCGCGAGTCCTCCTGCAGCTGCCACCCGGATCGTGCCGATACCGGTGCCGGAGCCGGAGGCCGTGGCAGGGTGGACTACACTGTGGTCCCGGCTGCTGTCCGGTTCCAGGGCAGGACCCTGCAGGCGAGACCGCCCGCACGTAACACCTGTCTGAGGAGAGCGCGACATGCCGGCAATCGTCCTGATCGGAGCCCAATGGGGCGACGAGGGCAAGGGCAAAGCTACGGACCTGTTCGGCGGACGTCTGCAGTGGGTCGTGCGCTACCAGGGCGGAAACAACGCCGGGCACACCGTGGTGCTGCCCAACGGCGACAAGTTCGCTCTGCACCTGATCCCCTCGGGCATCCTGACCCCGGGCGTCACCAACGTCATCGGCAACGGTGTCGTCGTGGATCCGGGCGTGCTGCTCACCGAACTCGCCGGCCTCGAAGAGCGCGACGTCGATACGTCCCGCCTGCTGCTCTCGGCCGACGCGCACCTGATCATGCCGTACCACGTGGCGATCGACAAAGTCACCGAGCGCTTCCTCGGCAAGAGCAAGATCGGCACCACCGGGCGCGGAATCGGCCCCTGCTACCAGGACAAATTGGCCCGCGTCGGGGTGCGCGTCGCCGATGTTCTCGACGAGAAGATCTTCACTCAGAAGGTCGAGGCGGCGCTCGAGTTCAAGAACCAGGTGCTCGTCAAGATCTACAACCGCAAGGCGCTCGATCCCGAGCAGGTCGTCGAAGAAGTCCTCACCCAGGCCGAGGGATTCAAGCACCGCATCACCGACACCCGCCTCGAGCTCAACAAGGCACTCGACCGCGGTGAGACGGTTCTGCTCGAGGGCTCGCAGGGCACGTTGCTCGACGTGGACCACGGCACCTATCCGTACGTGACGTCGTCCAACCCCACCGCGGGTGGCGCGGCAGTCGGATCGGGCATCGGACCGACGAAGATCACGACGGTGCTGGGCATCCTCAAGGCGTACACCACGCGTGTCGGTTCGGGCCCGTTCCCGACCGAACTGTTCGACCACCACGGTGAGTACCTGGCGAAGAAGGGCGGCGAGGTGGGGGTGACCACCGGTCGCGCGCGCCGCACCGGGTGGTTCGACGCCGTGATCGCCCGTTACGCCACCCGCGTGAACGGCATCACCGACTACTTCCTCACCAAGCTCGACGTGCTGTCCGGGCTCGACACCGTGCCGATCTGCGTCGGCTACGACGTCGACGGGGTCCGTGTCGACGAGATGCCGATGACGCAGACCGACGTCCACCACGCCAAGCCGATCTACGAAGAGATGCCCGGTTGGTGGGAGGACATCTCCCACGCCCGCACCTTCGAAGAGCTTCCGAAGAACGCTCAGGATTACGTGCTGCGTCTCGAAGAGCTTTCCGGAGCGTTCATCTCGTGCATCGGTGTCGGTCCCGGCCGCGACGAGACGATCGTGCGCCGCGACGTCATTCGCTGACACAGGCCGCGCCGCACTGAAACCGGTTGCGCGGCTGAGCCTCGACGGTCCCTCGGCGGACGTGCGGCTCGCAAGCGTCGGTGTGCAGCGGCCACCATGTGGTGCGGAACAGGATCAGGTCGTCGGTGGCGCGACGATGCGCACCGACCGCGGCGGGCTGGCAACCGTGAAGTCATACCGTCGCGCAGCGGCCACGAACGGGTCGGGACTCGGATCGGTCGGCCAGTCGGCCTCTCCCGCGTTCCCGAACAGGCTGACCGCGTTGGGGTTCGGCCCGGTGGTGAACCGGGTTTGATACTGCAGCCCGGCGAAGGTGGTGGCGGCGAACTTCGCCGCCCACTCCTGAGGCACCGCGTATGGGGTCATGGTGACAAGTTCCGTGGTTGAACCGAAGTCCGCCGCCGTGTCCGCGCAGGTGTCGGCGAGCCGATGGTTGTGTGGCACGGTCAGGGTGGAGAGCTGGCGTTCGGCGGCGAATTCGTCGCTGATGATCCCGGTTGCCGCCAGCGCCTGGCCGACGGTCTCCCGGATCGCGGTGAGCTCGTCGTACGCGAGGTAGCAGGTACCGCGTGGCGGGGTCAGATCGAAGCGGCCGCCGCCGTCGGAGGAGAACCACCAAGGGCCGTTCCCGGCGCGGTGCCCGCGGTGCAGCGACTGCCCCACGGTGAGTTCGCAGGCGGGGAAGTTGCGCAGCGGCCGGGTCGGCGGCCCCAGAGCGACAGTGTCACGACTGCTCACGCGGCCCACCGCTGCGCGTCGGCGCGGGCCAGCTCCAGTGCCGCGTCCAGGGGATGACCGTCGACGATCCAGTCGGCTGCAGTGCGGTCATCGAGCTCGGGCTGGGGGCTGCGAAGCCAGACTGCGCAGGTCCACGGGTCGGCAGCGTCGCGCAGGGTCCTCCACAGAGTGAGCAGGTGTGGGTGCACCGTTCCTGTGTCGGTGAACTGCCAGGTGGGGTAGACCCACCCGCCGCCGTCGAGTTGGCAGGCGATCACACTGCCCGTGGCTACAGCCTTGTTGACGGCTTGGCGGCTCACACCCCACCACTGTGTCAGCCCCGCGGTGTCGTAAAACGGGCCGATGAGCTGGTCGTAGACGTGGGGAAGTGCTGCAGTCATCGCGCGAGCGATCGACTTGACGTCTGCAAAGGCAGCGGGGGAGACGTGGGCTTCGCGTGCGCGGTCGAAAGTGTCCTGGACGCGGCGGGTGAGCTCGTCCATGAGCTCACGTTGTTGCTCGGCGAGGGTAACCATGCGAAAGCCTCCTGGTCGTCAACCGTGTCAACCCCAGCGTCATCTTCTGCGTCAACCGTGTCAACGAACGGAAGATGGGTGTTCTCATTCCACCCCAGTCGCTGAGGTTCGTCTCCTGCGGGCCTGCCTCACCGACCGGCCTGACTCGATCGGTCCACTTTCGGCGATACTGGACCGGTGATCACGCGTGCGATAGGGGCCGGTTCGCTTGTCCGGGATCTGGGCAACTGGCAGGACGCCGGGGACCGCAGGCCGGCATACCGTGCGCTGGCCGACGGCATCCGCCTCCTCGTGCACGACGGTCGGGTACCGCTCGGGGTTGCGCTGCCCAGCGAACGCGAACTCGCGTCGGCCCTGTCGCTGAGCCGCACCACTGTCACCGCCGCGTACACCGCGCTGCGCGATGCGGGGTACCTCCGCAGTCGGCAGGGAGCGCGCAGCACGGTGGCGATGCCTGCCGAACGAACCACGGTCCCGGCGTCGGTGCCGGTGCTCGGTGAGGCGATCGACCTCCGCAACGCGTCGCTCGCGGCCCCGGCGGCCGCCATCGAAGCGGCGTACAGCGCGGCACTGGGGTCGATGTCCTCGTATCTGGGCTCCCACGGCATGGAACCCGTGGGCGTCATGGCGCTGCGCGACGTGATCGCCCGCCGGTACCGGGATCGTGGGCTGCCCACCACGCCCGATCAGATCATGGTGACTTCCGGTGCGCAGCACGCGATGCGATTGCTGCTCGGCGTCCTCACCGATCCCGGCGACCGGGTGATCGTCGACCACCCCACCTATCCGAATGCCCTTGAAGCGATCCGTCGTCACGGCACCCGTCCGGTGCCGGTCCCGGTGCGACCGGAAGACGGACCCGCCGGCGGCTGGGATCTCGACGGACTTGCCGGTGCCGCCCGCCAGACCGGCGCGCGCACCGCGTTCCTGGTGCCGGACTTCCACAATCCGACCGGGCTGTGTCTCGACGCGGACGGGCGAGCAGAACTGACCCGCATCATGCGTGACGCGCGGGTGACGCTCGTCGTGGACGAGACGATGGTGGACTTGTGGCTGGACGCCTCGCCACCGCCGCCCGTCGCCGCGACCTCGTTCGGAGGGCAGGTCGTCACCGTCGGGTCGACCGGCAAGTCGTTGTGGGGCGGGCTGCGAGTGGGGTGGATCCGTGCCGACCGGGACCTGATCGTGCGTCTCACCGGAGCGCGTATGGCAGTGGACCTCGGCACGCCGGTCATGGAACAACTTGCCGCCGCGCACCTGCTGTCGGACGTCGAGGATCTGCTCGATGCCCGCCGACGCGTGTTGCGGGAGCGCCGCGCCGCACTCGTCGCCGCGCTCGCGGACCGGTTACCGGCGTGGAGATACACCCTCGGGCAGGGCGGCATGTCGTTGTGGGCGAGGATGCCCGAACCGGTCTCGACGGCTCTCGCCGCGACAGGACCGAGCCACGGGGTGCTCCTCGCCGCCGGTCCCAGATTCGGAGTGCAGGGTGCGTTCGAACGATTCGTGCGGCTGCCCTACACCCAGGAGCCTGACACCCTGCGGCGTGGAATCGCCTCGGTCGCCGCGGCCTACAGCGCCGTCACCGCGGGATCGCCCATAGACGAGACCAGGATCGTCGTCTGAGAGACCACGAAAGCCGCTGCCCCGCCGGAAGATCCGTCGGGGCAGCGGTCGAGCTCTGAAAGAGTCAGACCCAGAGCGTGTCGATATCGGTCGCCTCGCCGGCCGGCGCTGCGGGCTCACCCGACGGCGTACGCGAGAAGCGCGGGGCGGGCGCGTGCTGGACGACACCGTCGACCTCGATCAGCGATCCCCGTGCGGCGAGATGCGCGTTCTGCGGCGCCTCCGCGAAAGTGAGGACCGGCGTCACGCACGCATCGGTACCGAGGAACACCTCGGACCACTCGTCGCGGGTCCTGCTGAGGAACTTCTCCGCGAGCACCTTCTTCATCTCCGGCCACGAGGACTTGTCGAGCTGATGCGGCAGATCGGCCGGATCGAGTTCGAGACCCTTCAGCAGGAGCGCGTAGAACTGCGGTTCGATCGCACCGACGGCCATGTACTTGCCGTCCGAGGTCTCGTACACCTCGTAGAAGTGTGCACCGGTGTCGAGCATGTTCACACCGCGCTCGTCGGACCACAGGCCGTTGCCGCGGAACGACCACATCATGTGCGACAGGGCGAGGGCACCGTCGACCATCGCCGTGTCGACGACCTGGCCGCGACCGGATGTCTGACGTTCGACCAGCGCCGCGAGAATGCCGAAAACGAGGAACATCGAACCGCCGCCGAAGTCGCCGACCATGTTGAGCGGCGGGACGGGCCGCTCGCCCTCGCGGCCGATCGCGTGGAGCACACCGGTCAGCGAGATGTAGTTGATGTCGTGGCCGGCGGCGTTGGCGAGAGGACCGTCCTGTCCCCAGCCGGTCATGCGGCCGTACACGATCCGGGGATTGCGCTCGAGCACCACGTCCGGTCCGAGGCCGAGACGTTCGGTGACGCCCGGACGGAAGCCCTCGATCAGCACGTCGGCGCGCTCGAGCAGTGCAAGCACCTTCTCGATGTCCGCCGGGTCCTTGAGGTTCGCCTCGACGACGCGACGGTTGCGCTGGATCGGGTCGCGGTGGCCCGCGGGCGGGATCTCGCCGGGACGCTGCACGATGACGACGTCCGCGCCGAGGTCGGCGAGCAGGGTTGCCGCATGCGGTCCGGGGCCGAGTCCCTTGAACTCCACGACGCGGATACCCGCGAGCGGGCCCTTCTTCTCAACAGCTTCAGCGGACACTCGTCGAACCTCACTCCGATGCGTAGGAACTCTCCGACCGGGACAGTACCTTAGCGATCGCTCGGGAATATGAGCGTGGTCACGGTGCTGCGGCTCACGCTTGGTACAGGTCGGCCTCGGTCAGTCCGGTCGCCTCGAATGCGTCCGCGAGACTGTTGTGCCGCACCACCATCACGACTTTGTCGTCGACCACCCGGAAGGCGATCGCCTCGTCGAGCGGCGCGCCCGTGGCTTCCGCACCCCACGTCGACCGTTCTTCGACGACCACGATGCCCTCGTGGACGAACATCCGTCCGGGCTCGAGAGTGACGCCGGAGTTCGTTGCCCATTCGCGCAGTTCGTCGAGGCCCTGATCGGCGTCGTCGTCGTCGGTGGGAAGGACGATGTCGTCGCTCGACAACTCGAGGAGCGTGTCGATGTCGTTGCTGTTGACGGCCTCGTGCCAGGCCAGAACGGTAGCGATCTCGGAGGTGCTCATGATCGAAGCCTAGCGTTCCGGCCCGGAGGTCGGCATCGTTCCCAGGCCCGACCCGGGAGGCGAATCCGCCGAATCGGCCGCCCGGACGGGAGGTGCCGGGCACAGTGGAAGACATGTTGATCACAGGACAACTTGTGAGCTTCGTACCGAGCACGGACCTCGACGTCTCGGAGATGTTCTACGTCGACACCCTGAAATTCAGGAAGCTCGGTCGCGATGCGTTCGTGCTGGTGATCGATGGGGGCGGCGGAGCGCCCGTGCGGATCACGCTCGTGCAGTCGCGGGAGGAGACGGGCTACACCGCGCTGGGCTGGCGGGTACCCGACCTCGATGCCACCGTCGACCGACTCCGAGACAAGGGCGTCGACTTCACGCGCTACAACGGGATGGATCAAGACGAGCACGATGCGTGGACCGCGCCGGACGGCGCACGGGTCGCCTGGTTCCGTGATCCGCACGGAAACGTGCTCTCGCTCATGCAGTCCTGACCGGCGCGCGCCCGGTCCGCTCGGCGCCCGGGGCTCACCCGGCGAGGAAAGCACCCCGTACGAATCCGGCGAGCAGCACCGTGAATCCGCCGATCTCGCCGACGATCAGGGCGACCATCGCCGCTTCCGTACCGTGCACCGGATCGGCGAACTGGGCGCGATGTCGACGTACGGGTGCGCAAGGTGGTTCTCCGGCTTCGCCATCCCTGCTGCGAAGCAGCGGTTCATCCGGAAGTGCGATCCAACGGCGGGTTCTCTGCTGGATCGGTGGATGTTCGATCGGAGTTTGCGGAGCTGTCCTTGGCGATGATGGCGTACGCGATGAAGGCGAGAACCACGGGGACGGTGCCCGCGAGGAGGAAGAGGAGCCTGACGATTCCGTGGTCGATGAACAGCCCTGTCACCACTGTGGAGATGGGCATGAGAGAGATGCTGCCGAACCAATCGACACTGGTCACTCTTCCCCGCAGGTCGTCGGGCACGCCTTGTTGCATCAGGGTTTGCCAGAGGACGTTTCCGTAGGCGTTGAAGAGGCCGACGAGGACCATCGCGACCGCCGCCACTGCGACTGTCGGGTGGAAGGCGATGGCGATGAGGGGAAGGGACCCGAGGCTCCACGCGGCGAAGAGGGTTCCGAATCGGTTGTCGGGGCGGATCGCGAACGACGAGACCAGTGACCCTACGGCGCTGGCGATTCCGTAGCCGACCATGATGAGGGCGTATGCCCCTGCTGATCCCTCACCGAATACGACGGGTAGTGCGACGGATCGTGGGCCTGCCTGCAGAAGGAGCGCTAGTGCGGACCACAGCACTGCCGTCCATATCCATTTTGTCTGGGCCACGTACTGGAAGCCGTCGCCGATGTCCTGAAACACCGATGCCCAGCCGGCCGACCGGTCGGGTGCGGGCGGTTCGTAGGCCGGCACGATTTGTCGAGAGAACGCCGCCGTGACCAGGAACAAGACGCCCACGACTGCGAGAGCAGGGGCGGGGCCGGCCAGAGCGATTGTCGCGCCTCCGATCGCTGGTCCGAAGGCTTTCAGCAGCAGGGACTCCACTAAGGCTTGGAGGCTGTTGCCGACGTGGAGGTGCTCCTTTTCGACGATTTCTGGCAGGAGGGATTCGTTTGCCGGCCCGTATACGCCGTCGCAGGCGCCGACGATCGCCGCTGTTGCGGCCAAGGCGTACCACGGGATGGTGGCGGCCTCTGCCCATAGGCAGATGGCCAGGAGCACAGTCCCGGGGATGAAGGCTGACCAGGCGAGAATCGTCCGTTTGGGGTGCCTGTCGAGAAGGGCGCCGCCGAAGAGCAGGCTCGCCAGAGTGCCGATGAGTCCGCAGCCGACGACGATGCCGACGGTAGCCGGGCCGTATCCGAGGTGGAGTGTAAACAGGGGTAACGCGATGACCCACACGCCCGCTGCGAGCAGCGAGGATGAGAGTGCTAGCCAGAGGTATCGGAAGTCTCGATTACGGAGCGGGCTGGTCATGCCTTCCGGAGTGCCCTTTCCTTCGTGTCCACGCCTGAGCTGGTCGGGAGGTGCGCTCCGGCCGCCACCTTCTTGCGAACTGCGACCTTGACCGGCTGGCCGTCGGGGCCATCGGTCATGAGGACTGCTGGAGTCTCGGGCCGCTCCACAGGATGGGGTGTGCCCGCCACTGGAGTCCGTCGATGCCGACGATCGGCTCGACGTCAGGATGCGGGTTTCGCTTCTTCGCGTTGATCTTCCGGAGCTTGATCCTGCGGGACTGCCTGTCGTCGAAGGAGACGTCCATCGTCATGGAGTACTCCTCCGAGTTCGCGCTGATCGCGTTGTACTGCTGCTTCGCGAGCAACCGGTACCACCGCTCGGATGCAGCCTCGCTGTTCGGCTGGAAGACCGCAACTTCTAGGGGGGCTGCGTCGATCGGGACGTTGATTGCTCGGAATCGGGGTGCCACGAGGTCTTGTCGATTTGGTCTTCCGCAGGAAGGCAGCAAGAGTAGATGTTCGAGTCTGGATCCGTTGGAGGTCAGCACGTCCGCCTGGCCGCGCCCAGGGTCATCGCATCGGTATGGGGCAGCCGTCAACTGCAACCGCTGGTGCTCCCGCACGACGGGCAGGCGTGGCACGATCCGGCACGTTGCATACGCACTCCGCATTGCATGCAGTACGGCGCGTCCGGATTCCCCGGAGAGGGTGCAGTGAGGCCGCCGGGTGCCGGAGGAGTGTCGGGAGTATCCGTCGTGATCGCGGCCGTCGTGGCCGCTGTGGTTGTGCCCGTGTACGACGTGAGGGTCGGGGTGTCCGGGACGGTGCGCTCCGCGCTCGTCAGGATCCCGAGTTCGGTGCGTTCGTCGAGATCGAGGTAGTCCACCGCGAGCCGCCGGAAGATGTAATCGAGGATCGACGTGGCGATCCGCAGGTCGGGATCGTCCGTGATCCCGGCCGGCTCGAAGCGGGTGCTCGTGAACGCCCGCACGAACGTGCGCAGCGGAACCCCGTACTGCAGGCCGTAACTGACCGACATCGAGAACGCGTCCATGATTCCGGCAAGAGTGGAGCCCTGCTTCGACACCCGCAGGAACATCTCGCCGGGTCTGCCGTCGCCGTACTCGCCCACGGTGACGAACCCCTTGCAATCGGCCACGCGGAATTCGAACGTGCGCGAACGCCGGGTGCGCGGCATCCGTTCCCGGCGAGGCGCCGGGAGCGGCGTGGCGGCCCCGTCACGGCGCCCCGACCGGGAGGTCGCCGACAGCGGCTGACCGAGTTTGCAGTTGTCGCGGTAGATCGCGAGCGCCTTGAGGCCGAGCCGCCACGCGTCGACGTACAGGTCGGAGATGTCTTCCACCGTCGCGGATTCCGGAAGATTGACCGTTTTCGAAATCGCCCCCGACAGGAACGGTTGCACCGCCGCCATCATCCCGACATGGCCGCGCGGCGCGATCACGTTGTCGCCCATGGACGTCGCGAACACCGGCCGGTGTTCGTCACGCACGTGCGGCGCGCCCTCCAGGGTGTGCTCGAGATCGAGATAGGCCACGATGTCCGCGACCCGCGCCGGATCGTATCCGAGGCGTGACAGTGCCCGCGGCACAGTGCGATTGACGATCGAGAGCGACCCTCCGCCGACGAGCTTCTTCGTCTTGACGAGTGCGAGATCCGGTTCGATTCCGGTGGTGTCGCAATCCATCGCCAAGCCGATCGTGCCGGTCGGGGCGAGCACCGACACCTGGCTGTTGCGCACACCGTGTGCGGCGCCGTCGGCCACCGCACGGTCCCACGACTCGCGTGCCGCGGTGAGAACCTCCGGTGCCGCGAGGTCGGCGTCGATGTCGTCGAGCGCGCCCCGGTGTTTGGCGAGCACCCCGAGCATCGGCTCGCGATTCTCGGCGAAACCGTCGAACGGTCCGAGGCGCTGCGCGAGCTGCGCGGAGACCTCGTAGGCGGCTCCCGTCATCAGCGCGGTGACGGATGCGGCCCACGCACGGCCCGCATCGCTGTCGTAGGGGATACCCGAGGCCATCAGCAGCGCACCGAGGTTCGCGTATCCGAGCCCCAGTTGCCGGAAGCGCCGTGACGTCTCCCCGATCCTGTCGGTGGGGTAGTCGGCGCGGCCCACGAGGATCTCCTGCGCGGTGAGCATCACCGCGACGGCGTGCCGGAATCCGTCGACGTCGAACACACCGTCCTCGCGAAGGAAGGTCAGCAGATTGAGGCTCGCGAGGTTGCAGGCCGAATCGTCGAGGTGCATGTACTCCGAGCACGGGTTCGAGGCATTGATCCGGCCCGTCGCCGGCGCGGTGTGCCAGGCGTTGATGGTCGAGTCGTACTGCATCCCCGGGTCGGCGCATTCCCAGGTCGCGGCGGCGATGCGTTGCAGCAGGTCGCGGGCTCGGACGGTCCGCACCACCTCGCCGGTGCGGACCGCACGCAGCGGCCACTCGGCGTCGTCCACCACGGCGCGCATGAACTCGTCGGTCACCCGCACAGAGTTGTTGGCGTTCTGATACTGGACCGAATAGGTGTCGGCGCCGTCGAGACTCATGTCGAACCCCGCCTCGGCGAGGACCCGTGCCTTGCGCTCCTCGATCGCCTTGCAGTCGATGAATTCCTCGATATCGGGATGGCTCACGTCGAGGATCACCATCTTCGCGGCTCGGCGGGTTTTTCCGCCCGACCTGATGGTGCCCGCGGAGGCGTCGGCGCCGCGCATGAAGCTCACCGGTCCCGACGCCCTGCCTCCGCCGGTGAGAGGTTCGGCGGACGACCGGATGTGCGACAGATTCACCCCCGCGCCCGACCCGCCCTTGAAGATCAGCGCTTCCTGCCGGTACCACTCCAGAATCGAATCGATGCTGTCGTCGACCGAGAGGATGAAACACGCGCTCGCCTGCTGCGGTTTGTCCGGCACACCGATGTTGAACCACACGGGGCTGTTGAACGACGCCCGCTGGTGGAGCAACAGGAAGGTCAGTTCGGCCGCGAACGCCTCCGGATCGTCGAGGTGCCCGTCGGCCCTACCCCACGCCGTGACGGTGTCGACGATCCGGGCCACGACGTCGCGCAAGGAGTGTTCACGCTGGTCGGTGCCGATCTGTCCCCGGAAATACTTCTGGGTGACGATGTCGGTGGCGTTCTGCGACCAGAACGCCGGAAACTCGACTCCGGTCTGCTCGAACACCACCTTGCCGGTGCCGTGGTGGACGATGCGCGCGTCGCGGCGCTGCCAGTCCACTTCGTCGGCCGGATCGACGCCCGCCCGTGTGAAGAACCGGGTATCGGCGCGCGCGTCGGTGGGAGAGCCGGCAGGCGACTGCCGGGCGCTGCTGTGAGGCACTGCACTGCACATCGCTTTCCTCCAGGGACGGCGATCGATGCCACATATAGTCCCACCATGGTCTCACCGCGTCTCGGTACTCCGCTGTCTCCGACTGCCACCCGTGTTCTTCTGCTCGGCTCCGGCGAACTCGGCAAGGAGGTGATCATCGCCCTGCAGCGACTCGGCGTGGAGGTCATCGCCGTCGATCGCTACTCCAACGCCCCAGGTCATCAGGTTGCGCATCGTGCTCATACCGTCGACATGGGAGACCCCGACGCGCTCCTGGCGATCATCGAGGCAGAGCGTCCGCATCTGGTCGTGCCGGAGATCGAAGCCATCGCCACCGACGCGCTGGCCGTGGTCGAAGAACGCGGGCTCGCCGAGGTCATCCCCACCGCCCGCGCCACGCAGCTCACCATGAACCGCGAGGGGATTCGCCGCCTCGCGGCCGAGGATCTGGGTCTGCCCACCTCTCCCTACCGGTTCGCGCAGTCGCTCGACGAGGTCCGCGCCGCGGCCGAGCAGGTCGGTTTTCCGTGCGTCGTCAAACCCGTGATGTCCTCGTCGGGGAAGGGCCAGTCGACGGTGCGTTCCGCCGCCGACCTGTCCGCCGCGTGGGATCACGCACTGGCCGGGGGCCGCATCAACCACGGCACCGTCATCGTGGAGGGCTTCGTCGACTTCGATTACGAGATCACTCAGCTCACCGTGCGCGCCATCGGCGAGTCGGGCGAGGTCGAGACGTATTTCTGCGATCCGATCGGGCATCTGCAGCAAGACGGTGACTACGTCGAATCCTGGCAGCCGCAACCTATGAGCCCGACCGCGCTCGCCCGCGCCCGGGAGGTCGCCGGTGCGGTCACGGGTGCGCTCGGTGGTCGCGGCGTGTTCGGCGTGGAACTGTTCGTCAAGGGTGATGACGTGTACTTCTCCGAGGTCAGCCCGCGCCCGCACGACACGGGCCTGGTCACCCTGCGCACCCAGCGCTACTCGGAATTCGAGCTACACGCACGCGCGATCCTCGGGTTGCCGGTCGACACGGCCATGATCACCCCCGGCGCATCCGCCGTGATCTACGGAGGGGTCGACGCCCCCGGGATCGCCTTCGACGGTGTGGCCGACGCTCTGCGCGTCCCCGAAACGGACCTGCGCCTGTTCGGCAAGCCCGAGTCGTACCGTCGCCGCCGGATGGGTGTGGCCGTGTCGACCGCGACGGACGTCGCGACCGCCCGTGCCCGCGCGACCGATGCCGCGTCACGCGTGCACCCGATCGCACTGTGAGCACCGGCGCGGAGGTCCTCGTCGGCCTCGTCATCTGTGTCGGGCTGCTCGGTATCGTGCTCCCGATCCTGCCGGGCACGCTGCTCATCTTCGGAGCGATCGCGGTGTGGTCGGTGGTCACCGGGGGCGCGGCGGCATGGACGGTGTTCGCGATCGCCGCACTGGCCCTCGTGGTCACCGCGATCGTCAAATACACCTGGCCCGGAAAGCGACTCCAGCAGGCGGGTGTGCCGAACCGGTCGCTGATCATCGGTGGTCTGGTCGGGATCGTCGGGTTCTTCGTCGTGCCCGTGATCGGCCTCGTGCTCGGATTCCTTCTCGGCATGTACGTCTCGGAGATCCAGCGCCATCGCACACATGCGGGGGCGTGGCGGTCCACGGTGGCCGCTACCAAGGCGGCGGGCCTGTCGATCCTGGTGGAACTGTTCGGCGCCCTGATCGCAGCCGGCGCGTGGCTCGGTGCGGTGGTGTTCTGGTAGCTCCGGTCGACCGGCCGGCAGCGCCGTCGTTGTTTACCCACCCGATCCGATTGGTTACGCCGTTGAAATGCGCGGCGGCCTAACGTCGTCCCCAACGATCGGTTCAGCGTCGAACCACCGGCCGTCACTCGCTGCCACCCGGAGGTGGGATGTTCACGTCACGATTGACAGAAGCCAGTGTGGTTCCCGAGCGGATAGACACCCCGCAGGAGGCACGCGCAGCCATCTCCTCCCGCGGTGCCGCGGTTGCCCGCGGACTGCACACCGAGGAAGATGCCCTGGCTTTTGCGGCGGAAGTGCTGGGAGACAAGCGCATCCGGCTCGGTCGGCAGTTCGAGGCGAGCATGCGCAACCATCAGCGGGAAGCTGCCGTCGTCGACGCTCAGCCCGTCGACGAGCGAGGACGAAAGCGCTCGTTCGGAAAACCGGGCGAACGGATGACCGCACACAACGACGGATTCGCGTTCGGGGACTACGCGCCGGACCACCTGTTCCTGTGGTGCAAGCGGCCCGCCGAATCCGGCGGTGACTCGTTCCTCGTCGACGCGTGGAAGCTCACCGAACTACTCGCCGCCGATCCCGCGACCGCCGACCTCGCGGAGTTCTGCCGGACCGTCGACATCGATCATTCGGAACCTAACTTCGCGCAGAGTACGTACGCGCCTATCGTGCGGGTCGTGCCCAGCGGGCGCGTACAGGCGCGGTACCACCCCTACCTGGCGCCGGTCCCGGGCTCGACTCGTCCCGCCGACGCCGACATGCTCGCGCGCTGGAACGACACGGTGCTGCATGTGCGGGACACCGGGCCGATGTTCCGGGCGGAAGCCGGCGAGATGATCTGTGTCGACAACTACCGGTTGCTCCACGGCCGCGACGGATACACCGATCCGGCGCGCGAGCTGTACTCGATCTGGGGGTGGACGACCGATGCGGTCGCCGTGCCCGTGCAGCAACTCGACATCGTCGAGCCGGACCTCGCCGGACTGACCGGCTGAGCCGCGCGATGAATACCGTCCTGTCCCGGGGAGCGCCCGCCGCAGGGGCCGCGACCGGACCCGCCGGCGAGGAGCACGTTCCGGCCATCGACATGAAGGGTGTCGCGAAGGCGTATCCGCTCGGCCGCCGACGCGGCGAACTGACCGCCGTCGACTCGTTCGATCTGACCGTCGCTCGTGGCGAGTTCGTCGCGCTTCTCGGCCCGTCCGGTTGTGGCAAGTCCACCGTGCTGCGCCTGCTCGCGGGCCTCGAGGAACCCACGGCGGGAACGGTCCGCATCGAGGGAGGCGGACCCGCCGACCTGGTGGCCTCGCGCCGGCTCGGCGTCGCGTTCCAGGAACACGCCCTGATGCCGTGGTCGGATGTGTGGCACAACATCGCGCTGCCCTTCCGCATCGCCGGGCGGACGGTCGACTCCGGTCGCGTCGAAGAACTCGTCGAACTCGTGGGGTTGTCGGGCTTCGAGAAAGCACGACCGCGACAACTGTCCGGTGGCATGCGGCAGCGTGTGGCCATCGCGCGGGCGCTCGCACTCGAACCGGACGTTCTGCTGCTCGACGAACCCTTCGGCGCGCTCGATGCGGTGACCCGCCGGCGCATGAACTTCGAACTCGCCCGGATCTGGGCCGACGCGGGGTCGACGACCGTGCTGGTGACACACGACGTCGACGAGGCGGTGCTGCTCGCGGACCGGATCGTCGTGCTCACCGGCCGGCCGGGCCGGGTGCGGCACATCGAGAACGTGGCGCTGCCCCGGCCGCGATCGGCGGAGATCACCCGCGACCCGAGATTCCACAGCATCGTCGACCGGCTCACCGGCTTGCTCGACGGGCCCGCGACGTGACCGCGGTTCTTCCGCGACCCGTCACCATCCCGCATTTCGCGTCGAACATTCTCGGCGCCGCCCTGTTGCTCGCGATGTTCGAGGTGGTGGGCAGGGCGCAGGTCTTCGGGAAGAACTGGCCCCCGTTGACGGAGGTCGTCACGTACGTCGCCGGCAACGACGCCGTGCAGGCCACCTTGACACGGGCATTCGGTGCGACCGCCACCTCGGCGCTGTGGGGATTCGCGCTGGGCACCGTCGTGGGCGGAGCGCTCGCATGCGTCACCGTCGTGGCCCGATGGACCGCACCGGGACTCGACCGGCTGGCGACGATCGTGCACGCGATACCTCTCATCGCGATCGCGCCCCTGCTGGTGACCACGGTCGGGCGCACGACCGCTCCGACCGTCGTCGCAGCGATGGGCGCGGGCTTCGCCGTCTTCGTTGCCACGTCGGCGGGGCTGGCGTCGGCACCGGCGGCGCAGTCCGACGTGCATACGGCGCTCGGATCGTCGCGTTGGTCGCGTCTTCGTTTCCTGCAACTCCCGCACACGGTGCCGCTCGTCACGGACGCGGCGGGCCTCGCGGTGACTTCGGCCGTCCTCGGGGCTGTTCTCGGGGAGTGGTTCGGCGCCCCGAAGGGGCTCGGTGTGCTGCTGGTCAGCGCGATGAACAACTATCAGATCCCGCTGCTGTGGTCCGCCGCCGCCGGATGCGTGGTGCTGTCCCTGACCGCGTACCTGCTGGTCCGTCTGCTCGCCGTGCCCGTGCATCGGAGATTCTCATGACTGTCGTGCGCGGCGCCGTCACGCGGTACTGGGTGCTGCTCGCGCTGCTCGGCGGGTGGTGGGCGGTGGTCGCCGTCAACGACTTCAACCAGATCGTCATGCCGTACCCCCAGGACGTTCTCGTCGCGATCGTCCGCGAGCGACACGAGTACGTGACCGCGCTCGTTCCGACCCTCGCGCTGTCGCTGGGCGGACTGGCCGCGGGCTTGACGGCCGGCGGCGTGTGCGCGGTGCTCGTATGGTCCTCCCGGATCGTCGCGGGAGTGCTGACCCCGATGGCGTTGCTGCTCAACTCCGTTCCCGTCGTGGCGATGATCCCGGTGCTCGCGCGGGTGCTCGGGTACGGGCAGACCACGGTGTTCGTGGTCACCGCCATCATCTGTTTCCTGCCCGCGTTCGTTTTCGTCGGCGCCCGGCTCGCCGCCCCGCCTGCGTCACTCGGAGACGTCTACACGGTGCTCGGAGCGGGCAGGGGAGTGCGGCTGAGGAGACTTCTGCTGCCCCATGCCCTGCCCGGGTTCCTCGTCGCTCTGCGGGTCAGCGCCCCCACCGCGGTCCTGGCCGTCCTGCTCGGCCAGTACCTCATGGGCGCCGGGGGCCTCGGAAAGATGTTCTCCACCTCGATCACCTACAGCCAGAACCAGCAGGCCTGGGGTGTGGCGGTGGTCGCGACCGCTGTGTCCACCGGCCTTTTCTTCGCGGCACGTGCGGTCGCGGATCGTGCCGCCGCGCGCTTGACCTGACCACCCACTGCTTTCTCACCGATCATCACCAGGAGGCTCCATGCCCGCACGCCCCTTCACCGGTCCGAGCCTGAGCCGGCGCACTTTTCTGCGGGGAACCGCGGCCGGGGCTCTGGGAATCGCCGCGGCCGGCACTCTCGGTGCGTGTGGTTCCGGCGAATCCGGTGCGGAGTCCGACACGCTCCGGGTCGCTTTCGGCTGGATCCTCAACACCGAGTTCGGTGGGTACTACGTCGCCGAGGACAAAGGTTATTACGCCGAGGAAGGACTCACCGTCGAATTCCAGGGCGGTGGCCCGAACGCCCCCACGCCGATGCAGGCGGTCGCCGCGGGATCGGCGGACATCGGTATCGCGGCCGGCGCACCCGACCTGTACACCGCGATCGGGCAGGGCAACGATTTCGTGGCGCTCGGCGCCCAGTTCCAGGTCTCACCCGCCGGACTGCTGTCGTTGTCCGCACGACCGATCCGCACCCCGCGCGAACTCGCGAGCGCGCGCATCCTCGGTCAGGAAGGCATGCAGACCACCCTCGACGCGGTGCTCGTCGGCGCGGGTCTCGACCCGGTCTACGACTTCACTCCGGTCGGCTTCGATCCGAGCCCGCTCGTCGAGGGCCAGGGCGACTGCTACACCTGCTTCGTCACCAACCAGCCGATCACACTCGAACAGCAATACGGCTTGCGACGAGGCGACGGCTACGAGGTGGTCACGTTCGCCGATCTCGGTTCGGCGCAATACGCCGATGTCGTGTTCGTGGACCGCACCGCCCTTGCGGAGAATCGCGACAGGCTGGTGCGGTTCATGCGTGCCACGATGCGCGGCTGGGACGACTACCTTGCCGACCCGCACGCCGCAGCGGCATTGGCGGTGGACAAGTACGGCGTCGACCTCGGACTGGAGATGGCGCAGCAGACCCGGCAGGCGGAACTCCAGGTTCCCCTGATCGAAAGCCCGAGCGGCCTGTTCGCGATGGACGTCGCCGCAATGGAGGGGCCCATGTGGCAAGCGCTGGCATCGGGCGGGTACGAGAACCTGCCCGCGCCGGCCTCCTTCGTCGACCTCGGTGTGCTGGCGGAGGCACGTCCGCCTTCATGAGAGCAGCGTGCCTCCGCCGGCACCCACCGGAACGTCACGACGACGCCGGGGTCACACCTCTTGCAGGCGAGGGTAATCCGTATATCCCTCGGCGCCTGGTCCGTAGAACAGTTCCGGGCGCAAGTCGTTCTCGCGGTGTTCGCCCCGCCACCGTTCGACGAGATCGGGGTTGGCGAGCACCGCGCGACCGACGGCCACCGCGTCGGCATGGGCTTCTTCGATGAGGCGAACGGCTTCCTCACGCGTGGTCGGGGACGCGAAGCCGCTGTTGGCGATCACCTTCCCACCGAAGCGTGCACGCAGTTCCTGCACCAGTTCACCGGCAGGTTCCTGGTGCAGGACCGACAGATACGCCAGGCCGACGGGACGCAACCGGTCGACGAGGGCGCCGTAGACAGCGCGCACATCTTCGCGGTCGGTCTCGAGCGCGTCCTGGATGTTGTGTTCGGGGGAGATACGCAGTCCGACCCGGCCCGCACCGACGGCGTCCGCCACGGCCGTGACCGCCTCGACGACGAGACGGATCCGGTTCTCCACCGAGCCGCCGTACTCGTCGGTGCGCCGGTTCGAGGCCGGCGACAGGAACTCGTGCAGCAGGTAGCCGTTGGCACTGTGGATCTCCACACCGTCCAGCCCCGCGTCGATCGAGCGCCGGGCTGCGGCGACGATGTCGGCGACAGCAGCGGCCACCTCGTCGGTCGTGAGCGCGTGCGGTACCGGGTACGGCTGCTTGCCCTTGGCGGTGTGCACCTCACCGTCGATCGCGACGGCGCTCGGGGCGACGACGCGCCGTCCGCCGTTCACATCCGGGTGGGTCACTCGTCCGCCGTGCATCAACTGCAGCACGATGCGGCCGCCGCGTCCGTGTACGGCGTCCGCGACCCGGCGCCAGCCCTCGGCCTGCTCGTCGGTGGCGATTCCCGGCTGTCCGACGAACGCCTGCGACTCGAAGTTGACGTAGGTTCCCTCGGCGATGATCAGGCCGACGCCGGCCCGCTGCCGATAGTGCTCGGCGATCAGGTCGCCGGGAATCCCGTCCGGTCCGCCGCGCAGGCGGGTCAGGGGAGCCATGACGATGCGGTTGCCGAGTTGGAGGTCGCCGAGTGTGACTGGTGTGAACAGATCCATTCGTGGCGCAACAGGATCTCCGGGGCCGGGATTCCCGATGTGGTGCCCGCTATGAAAAGTGTCACCGCAGGACCCGAGGTCCCCTCGGTGTCGTCCCGTCGCTCCGTGTGCGCATCCCCGCAGGACAGCGCAGAGACGGCTCCGCCCGGGGGACGCGAGGCGTCCACCGGGCGGAGATGGGCCGGTGATCAGGCCTTGTGCGGCTCCGACGCGCGGAACATGTCCTCGCGTTCGACGACCTTGACGCGCTCACGGCCTTCGGCTTCGCCGAGGCTGCGCTCGTGCGCATCGAGCCGGTACCAGCCCTGCCACGTGGTGTACGGCAGCTGCTTGCCTTCGAGGAACTGCACGACGGCATCCTCGGACGGCTCCTCGGGAGAGTTCAGGCGGCCCGCCGAGCGATCCTCGAGCAGGTTCGCGACCGTCTCGTTCGCGTCGCCCTTCGTGTGGCCGATCAGGCCGACGGGGCCGCGCTTGATCCAGCCGGTGACGTAGGTGTGCGGCATGAACCGCTCCGGGCCCTCGACGGACTCGTCGCCGAGGACGCGACCGGCTTCGTTGGGCACGGTGCCCGCCTGCTCGTCGAACGGCAGCTGAGCGATGTTCTGCGACAGGTAACCGACGGCGCGGTAGACGGCCTGGACGTCCCAATCGCGGTACTTGCCGGTCCCGCGAACGTTGCCGGTGCCGTCGAGTTCGGTGCGCTCGGTACGCAGGCCCACGACCTTGCCGTCCTCCCCGAGGATCTCGTGCGGAGACTCGAAGAAGTGGAGGAACAACTTGTGCGGACGGTTGCCCACGTCGCGGATCGCCCAGTCCTGCAGCGTGTTGGCGACCATGTCGACCTGCTTGGACGCGCGGCGCGCCTGCTCGGAGCCCTGGTCGTAGTCGATGTCCTCCGGGTCCACGATCACTTCGATGGTCGGGGAGTGATCGAGTTCGCGCAGTTCGAGGGGCGTGAACTTGGCCTGGGCCGGACCGCGACGCCCGAAGACGTGCACCTCGACGGCCTTGTTGTTCTTGAGGCCCTCGTAGACGTTCGGCGGGATCTCGGTCGGCAGCAGTTCGTCGCCCGTCTTGGCGAGCACACGCGCAACGTCGAGCGCGACGTTTCCGACGCCGAGGACGGCGACCTTCTCGGCCTCGAGCGGCCACTCGCGCGGCACGTCCGGATGGCCGTCGTACCAGGACACGAAGTCGGCGGCGCCGTAACTGCCGTCGAGGTCGATGCCGGGGATGTTCAGCGCGCGGTCGGCGTTGGCACCGGTCGAGAAGATCACCGCGTCGTAGAAGCGGTTCAGGTCGTCGAGCGTGAAGTCGGTCCCGTAGTCGAGGTTGCCGAGAAGCCGGATGTTCGGCTTGTCGAGCACCTTGTGCAGGGCCGTGACGATGCCCTTGATGCGCGGGTGGTCCGGCGCGACTCCGTAGCGGATCAGACCGAACGGTGCAGGCATCCGTTCGAACAGGTCGATGCTGACTCCCGGATCCTGCGCGGTGTCGGACTTCATGAGCGCATCGGCGGCGTAGATACCGGCGGGACCGGCACCGACGATCGCGACGCGAAGGGGACGAGTCTGATCGGTCATCAGGGGATCAACTACCTCTTCGGTGAGCGGACGGACATACCCAGCTTAAATTAAGGCTGCCCTCAGCGGGCGGGGCGCAGGGCGCGGGGAAGGACGGTGTGAGAAGAATGAGAGAACCGTCGAGAGAATCGCTTCAGCGACAACACATGTGGGCACTCATGCGACACAGGTCGACGGCGAGGCGTCGAACGAGCTGAGTAGTGGCCACGTCACAATTCCTACCTCGAGAGGGTTTATTCGGCAAATGCGCCGTGACCGGCTCCGACCTGGTCGGGGATAGGATCGCCCATATGGCACAGCGTCAAGCACCCGATCCCGATCCCTCGGCCGACGAACCCGCCAGCGGTACACCCTGGCCGTTCATGGGGGCACTGCTGGTTGTCGTGCTGCTCATTCTGGCCGTGATGGGTGCGCAACTGCTCTCGCCCGCGCAGGACGAGCTGAGCGTGGACGAACGGATCGATCGCACGGTGGCGGACTACGTCAGGGCTCACAACGAGAACGACCGGGACATTCTCGCGCGTCTGCGCTGTGAAGAGCTGCCGGAGGCGGAGGCGCCGCTCTCCGACGTCGAGGGCACTGTGGAGTTGCAGGCGACCCAGGACGTCGCCGTGGAAGGTGACCGCGCGACGGTCGACGTCCGCGCGACCGTCGACGGTGAGTCCCGGATCGAGACCTGGCAGGTCGTCCAGGTCGACTCGGTGTGGCGGGTCTGCGAGTTCTGACAGCCTCCCGCTTGCGCGCCACGCCGTGACCTGTGAAAACATGTCGTGGTGAGCTACGCAGGTGATATAACGCCGCAGGAAGCTTGGGAGCTCCTGCGGGAAAACCCGGATGCCGTGCTCGTCGATGTTCGTACCGACGCCGAGTGGAAGTACGTCGGGGTCCCCGAGACCTCGCCCATCGGCCGCCGAACCGTCTTCGTCGAATGGGTTCGCTATCCCGACGGTGCCCCGAACCGAACGTTCGTGGACGACCTGGCGAAAGCCGGCGTCTCCGGTGGTCCGGTGATATTCCTGTGTCGCTCGGGGCAACGCTCGATAGGTGCCGCCGAGGCGGCTACCGCGGCGGGCGTGACCCCCGCGTACAACATCCTCGACGGATTCGAGGGAGCGCTCGACGCCGACGGGCATCGCGGAGCTCAGGGCTGGCGGGCAGTGGGCCTGCCGTGGAGGCAATCGTGAGCTCCATCCCCAAGGGCGGCGCATTCGAGCGCCGGCTTCCCGACAACGTGCGTCCTGCCACGCTGGGCGTGCGGGGTGGCACCCTGCGTTCGGGGTTCGAGGAGACGTCCGAGGCGCTCTACCTCAACTCCGGATTCGTGTACGAATCGGCGGAGGCCGCCGAAGCGGCGTTCACCGGCGAGGTCGACCACTTCGTGTACTCGCGGTACGGCAATCCGACCGTGAAGATGTTCGAGGAGCGGCTACGACTGCTCGACGGTGCCGAAGGCGCCTACGCCACGGCGTCGGGCATGTCCGCCGTCTTCACCGCACTCGCGGCTCTTCTGGGCAAGGGGGATCGGCTCGTCGCCGCCCGCAGCCTTTTCGGATCCTGCTTCGTCGTGTGCAACGAGATCCTGCCCCGATGGGGTGTGGAGACGGTGTTCGTCGACGGCGAAGACCTCGATCAATGGGAACAGGCATTGTCCGTCCCCACGACCGCGGTGTTCTTCGAGACTCCCTCGAACCCGATGCAGACCCTCGTCGACGTGCGGGCCGTCTCCGAGATGGCGCACGCTGCCGGGGCAAAAGTGGTGCTGGACAACGTATTCGCCACTCCTCTCCTGCAACGCAGCATCGATCTCGGTGCCGACATCGTGGTCTACTCGGGCACCAAGCACATCGACGGCCAGGGCAGAGTGCTCGGCGGTGCCATCCTCGGACCCGCGGACTACATCGACGGACCCGTGCAGAAGCTCATTCGTCACACCGGTCCGGCGCTGAGCCCGTTCAATGCGTGGACGCTGCTCAAAGGCCTGGAAACGATGCCGGTCCGGGTGCGCGCCGCGGTCGATTCGGCGCTGCGCCTGGGCCAGTTCCTCGAGACGCAGGACAAGGTGCGCTGGGTCAAGTACCCGTACCTGGAGTCGCATCCGCAGCACGACCTCGCGCGGTCGCAGATGAGTGGCGGTGGCACGATCCTCACGTTCGAGCTCGACGCTCCCGAGGGCGAAGGCAAGAAGCGCGCGTTCGAGCTGCTCAACAAGCTGCGCATCGTGGACATCTCGAACAACCTCGGCGATTCCAAGTCCCTCATCACCCACCCCGCGACCACCACCCACCGGGCGATGGGCCCGGAGGGGCGCGCCGCGATCGGCCTGTCCGACGGGGTCGTGCGCCTCTCGGTGGGACTCGAGGACCCCGAGGATCTGCTCGAAGACCTCGAGCAGGCGCTCTCCTGACCCGAGAGCACTCTTCCGGCCCGGAAACGCTGTGGGTTACGCTGCGGGTGCTCTGCCAGTCGGGCAGGGCACCCGCAGCGTTACGGTGAAGCCGGTGAAAATCCGGCGCTGTCCCCGCAACTGTGAACTCCGGCGATCGTGCCGGGGAAGCCAGGTCAGCCGGCGCAGCGGGCACGTACTGGTCCTCGGACGAAGGACGGTCTCGTGCCGCAACTGACGATGTTGCAGCCGTACTGTTTTCGTCCTCCGAGTTACGGAGGATGGCTGTGCCCCTCGTATCCCACCGGCTGCTCGCTGCCGGAATCACCGCGTGCGCTCTGCTGGCCACGGCGTGCGGCGCCGACGACGCCGCCAACCATGACAACCACGACACCGCCGGAGCCGGAAGTCCCCAGGCGATCGTGTCCCTGAGTCCCGTCAGTACCGAAATGCTGTACGCCGTCGGCGCCGGCGACCAGGTGATCGCCGTCGACGACCAATCCGACCATCCGGCCGGCGTACCGGTCACCGATCTGTCCGGGTACACCCCGAACGTCGAGGCGATCCTCGGTTACGAACCCGATCTGGTGGTCGCCAACGCGGACACCGCGGATCTCGTCGCCGGACTCGAGCAGGCCGGCGTCGAGACCCTGATTCTGCCCGCGGCGCTCACCCTCGACGACACCTACGCCCAGCTCGAGCAGGTCGGTGCGGCCACCGGGCACGTCGCAGACGCGGCCGAACTGGTCGCGCAGATGAGGAGCGAGGTCGACGAGATCCTCGCCGGACTGCCCGAACGTCAAGTCCCGCTTCGCTATTACCACGAACTCGACAACACCTACTACTCCGTCACGGACGACACCTACATCGGCGAGATCTTTTCCATGCTCGGTCTCACCTCGATCGCGACCGGCGGCAACGGGTATCCGCAACTGTCGGCCGAGTTCATCCTCGAAGAGAACCCCGACATCGTCTTCCTCGCCGACGGCCAGTGCTGCGGCGTCACGCCCGAGAATGTGGCGGAGCGAGCAGGATGGGGCGAGCTCACGGCGGTCCGTGACGGGCACGTCTACGTCCTCGACGAGGACATCGCCAGCCGCTGGGGGCCGCGCGTCGTGGACTTGATGCGGGATGTCGCCCGGATCGTCACCGGGATCCCAGCGGCCCAGCCCGCGTCTTGATCACGACCCCGCGTCGTCGCGCCCTCGTGCTGGGTGGCGCGGCGGTCGTTCTCCTCGCCGCCATGCTGGTGAGCATCCTCGTCGGTCCGGCGGGACTCACGCCACAGGCGGTCCTTCTCGACATCGCCGACCGGTTGCCGTTCGTCGACGTCGATTCCGGGCTCTCGACGCGGCAACAGGCGATCCTCTGGAACATCCGCATGCCGCGCGTGGTGCTGGGGGTTCTCGTCGGAGCCATGCTCGCCGTCGCCGGAGCGGCGTACCAGGGCGTCTTCCGCAATCCCCTGGCCGACCCCTACCTGCTCGGGGTGTCGAGCGGGGCGGGCCTCGGCGCGACACTCGCGATCGTGGTCGGAGGCGCCGCAGGGTTTGCCGGGGTTCCGATCGCAGCGTTCGCCGGCGGCCTGCTGGCGGTCGGTGCGACGTATGCCCTCGGCCGCTCGGTCGGCGGGGTGCGTTCCGAAGTCGTCGTCATCCTCGCGGGCGTGGCGGTCGCGGCGTTCGCGAATGCCATCCAGACGTTCTTCATGCAACTGCACGACGACACCTTGCGTCAGGTGTACTCCTGGATGCTCGGGCGGTTGTCCACCGACGGGTGGTCCGATGTCGTCGTCGTCCTGCCGTACGTGGTGGTCGCGGTCGCCGTCATCGCACTGCACCGGCGCACCCTCGACGTCATGGCGGTCGGCGACGTCGAGGCCGCCAGCCTCGGGATCCATCCGGCTCGTGTCCGGCTGTTGTTGGTCTGCGTCGCGACACTCGGCACCGCCGCCGTGGTTTCGGCGAGCGGACTGATCGGGTTCGTCGGCATCGTGGTGCCGCACGCGGTCCGGTTGCTCGTCGGCCCCGGTCACCGCATGCTGCTGCCGTTGTCGCTGATGGTCGGGGCCACGTTCCTCGTCCTCGCCGATGTGCTCGCCCGCAGCGTCATGTCGCCGTCGGAGCTGCCCATCGGGGTGGTCACCGCCGCGATCGGTGCGCCGTTCTTCCTCGTCGTACTCAGACGAAGCCGAGGTGCATGATGCCCGCCGATCTCGAATCGCTCGCGTCCACCGCCGTCACGTGCCGCGGTGTCGGGGCTGCACGCGGCGGCGTGGACGTGCTCCACGACGTCGATCTCACCGTGGCGACCGGCGCGTGGGTGTCGCTCGTCGGACCCAACGGGTCCGGTAAGACCACGTTGTTGCACGTTCTCGCGGGACTCGTTCCCTCGACGGGGCACGTGCGGGTGGCGTCCGTGACGCCCGGCCGGGGCGGCCGGCGCGCAACGGCGCGCGCGGTCGCGCTGATGCCCCAGCGCCCCGTGGTTCCCGAGGGTGTCACCGTCGAAGAACTCGTCCGGCTCGGCCGCACACCGCACATCGCACGGTTCGGCTCGGAAACGGGACACGACCGCGCGGTGGTGGACCGGGTCATCGAGCGCCTCGAACTCGAGCCGTTCACACGCCGATTCGCGACGGATCTGTCCGGGGGTGAACTCCAGCGCGTGGTCCTCGCTCGCGCACTGGCACAGGAACCACAGGTGCTGCTGCTCGACGAACCCACCAGCGCGCTCGACATCGGGCACCAACAGCAGGTACTCGAACTCGTGGACTCCATGCGCACCGAAGGCGAGCTGACGGTGATCGCCGCCATGCACGATCTGACCTCGGCGGCGCAGTACGGTGACAGGCTCGTCCTTCTCGACCGCGGCCGGGTCGTCGCCGACGGGCCGCCCGCCGAGGTGCTCACGGTCGACCGGATCGGCCAGGTCTACGGGGCGCGGGTCGAGGTCCTCGACCGTCCGGCCGGCCGCGCCGTTCTCCCGCTTCGTGATCCGTGGAAGGACGCATGATGGACGTACTGCTGCTGGGCACCGGTGCCGCGGACGGCTGGCCGAATCCTTTCTGTGCCTGCGAGTCCTGCACGGATGCCGCACGCCGCGGTGAGATCCGCGGCCAAACGGCCGCGCTCATCGACGACGTGCTCATGCTCGACTGCGGACCCGAAGCTCCCCGCGCCGCAGTATGTTTCGGCAGGACCTTGGCGGGTGTGCGTCACATCCTGCTCACCCACGCGCACACCGACCACCTCGGGCCGCAGGCACTGTTGTTCCGCTCGTGGGTCGATGCGGGTCACGTGCTCGAGGTCGTGGGACCGGCGGACGCGGTCGACACGTGCCGGCAGTGGGCGGGCCCGGACGATCCGGTGCGCTTCGTACCGGTCCGGGCGGGCGACGCGCTCACCGTCGGCGGGTATGCGGTGCGGGTTCTTCCCGCACGACATCGCGTGTTCCGCGACGGTGATGCGGTGCTCTACGACGTCACCGGTCCGGACGGTTCCCGCATCCTGTGGGCGTGCGACACCGGCCCGCTCCCGGACGGCTGGTTCGACGCGGTGCGCGGTGCGCGGTTCGATGCCGTCTTCCTCGAAGAAACATTCGGTGACCGATCGGAGTTGGGGCAAGGGCACCACGGACTGCCCGAATTCCGGGACACCGTCGCGGCTCTGCGCAGGTGCGATGCCGTGACCGACGCGACGGACGTGGTGGCGGTGCACCTCGGCCACCACAACCCGCCGATCACCGCCCTGCGCAAGCGGTTGCGGGAGTATGGGGCCAGGCCCGGTATCGACGGCGAGGAGGTGCGCGTGGGGGACGCCACCGCGCCGCCGCACCGGACCCTGGTGCTCGGGGGCGTGCGCTCCGGAAAGTCACGGCACGCGGAAGAACTGTTCGCTTCGCACGCCGCCGTCACCTACGTCGCGACCGGCGGGACCCGCGCAGGCGACGAGGAATGGGCGCAACGGGTTGCCCTGCATCGCGAGCGGCGGCCCGAATCGTGGTCGACGGTGGAGACATCCGATGTGAGCGGCGTGCTGCGCGCGGCTACCGATCCGCTGTTGGTCGACTGCCTCGGCACCTGGCTCACCGCACGAATGGATCTGCACGACGTATGGAACGGCGGCGACATGGGGGCGGTCGACGCCGACATCGCCGAACTCCTCGACGCGTGGCGGCGATGCCGGGTGCCGGTGGTCGCCGTGAGCAACGAGGTGGGCAGTGGTGTGGTCCCGGCCAGTGCCTCGGGACGGCTGTTCCGCGACACTCTCGGGCGTCTCAATGCCGCGGTGGCGGCAGTCTCGGACAGTGTCACGCTCGTCGTGGCCGGGATACCGCTGACGTTGCGCTGATCCCCGCGACCGGGCCTGTGCCTCAGGCGAGCAACCGGTACAGGCCGATGAGCCCCACTGCGACGATGACCGCCCGTAACACGGTGGGGGACATACGCCGACCGTACCGGGCACCGAGGTCTCCGCCGATCAGCGAACCCACGGCGATCAATACGACCACCGTCCAGTCGATGCGCTCGAACGCCACGAGAATGTATGCGGTGGCCGCGACGATGTTGACGAGCAGCGAGAGCAGATTCTTCGCGGCGTTCTGCCGTTGGATGTGTTCGGTGAGCAGAGCGCCGAACAAGCCCATCAGCAGAATTCCCTGCGCGGCGGTGAAGTATCCGCCGTAGATGCCGACAGCGAAAGTGCCCGCCACGAGCAGACTCATCCGCACCGGACCGATCCGGGCTTCCGGGTCGGCGTCGGTTCGCCGCAGTACCCACTTCTGGATCTGCGGTTGCAGCACGACGAGGACGAGTGCCAGGACCAGCAGGACCGGAACGACGGTCTCGAACACCGTCTCCGGCAGATGCAGCAGAAGCCACGACCCGATCAGCGCGCCGCTGACCGACGCGGGGATCTGCCATCGCAACGTCGGCCACTGGCCGCGTAACTCGCGCCGATAACCCCACGTTCCCGACACACCGCCCGCGACGAGTCCGATCGCGTTCGACATCGTCGCGGTGACGGGCGGCACGCCGAACGCAACGAGGGTCGGGAAGGTGATGAGGGTTCCTGAGCCGACCAGCGAGTTGATCGCACCGGCGCCGAGTCCGGCGAGGGCAACGAGAAACAACTCCAGCGGCGTCACTGCTCGGAGTCTACGGAGACCCCGGGACAGGGTCGAGGCGGCTTCCGGTCGCTCTAGGTGCCTGCATCCTGGCGCGCACTACGCCGCAAGGCGAGGACGACGACAAGGGGCCATATCGTCTCGGGCGTCAAGCCCACCCGCTCGACCAGCCCGAAATACTGCCCGCCCTGCGCCGAGATCAGGAACGCCACGGTCAGGGCCACGAACACCGCGGTCGCGATCGCCGATCCGCGGACGCTCAATGCGAACGACTGCGGACGGCTGCGAGACCCGACGAACGCGGGGAATGTCGCGATCAGGATCGAGCCGATGACGACACTGACCACGTGCGACGTGGCAGACCCGTTCGCCGGTTGCGGAAGTGCCGCGAGAGCGATCCCGGAGATCCCCGCGCCGCCGAGGACCAGTCGTGCGGCGGGACGCAAGGCACTCAGTCCGAGCGCAGTGATCACATGGCACGCGCCGAGCACGAACAGCGATGTCGTCATGATCCAGCGTTCGGCTCCACCGTGCCCGGCGAGCGCGCTCAGGCTCTGCCGCACAGCGCTGTACTCCGGGGGTTGTACCGTGCCCGCGACAACCCAGCCCGCGGTCAGTGCAACCGGGGCGAGCACGGCCGAAGCCACTGCCCACCAGGGTGCCCCGCGATACGCGCGGCCCGGCCCGGACGCGGTGATCGATACTCGTTCGACGCTGCCCACGTGCTCCATCGTTGCGCACCAGCGGCTTCCGCGGCGCCGGATTGGAATGTTCCGCGAGGCTCGAAATCGCCAAGCCGTCGATACGGCGGTGCTCGCCGAACGACTGGGTGCGAAGGAAACAGCGCGGTGCCGAGCGGCACGAGCACCCCAGTTCCTCCTGATCGTCTCGGGTCGTACCGGGCGGCAACCTCGCGGCCCGGACGCCGGCCCTTTCTCGCTGTCGCACAGCGTGCTCGCCGTAAAGCTTGCTACCACAGCATGTTCCCATCGACCGTTGTCTCGCTCCGGCGACGCTGCCCGTGCCGTACGGCTCGCCTCGAGTCGCGGTGTGCAGCAACCGGGAGTGCAGGCTCCGGGCTTCGACGCCAGGGTTGACGGGATCCTCGCGCTTTCCCGCACCGCCTCACCGCGCCGCCTGACCGGCATTCGGCTTCCACGGGGCGTTTCGGGCACCGCACCGGTCTCGACCGGAGGGGCATACTCGGGGGAAGTTGCACTACGACGGTCGGAGGATTTCGGTGGCACAGGAACTGAAGCTGGGATACAAGGCGTCGGCGGAGCAGTTCGGGCCGCGTGAGCTGGTCGAACTCGGGGTGCTCGCCGAGGCGCACGGGATGGATTCGGCGACGGTGTCGGATCATTTCCAGCCGTGGCGGCACAACGGTGGGCATGCCCCGTTCTCGCTGGCGTGGATGACCGCGGTGGGCGAGCGCACCGAGCGGTTGCAGTTGGGGACGTCGGTGCTGACTCCGACGTTCCGGTACAACCCGGCGGTGATCGCGCAGGCGTTCGCGACGATGGGGTGTCTGTATCCGGGGCGGGTGTTCTTGGGCGTGGGGACCGGTGAAGCACTCAACGAGATCGCCACCGGCTATGCCGGTGAATGGCCGGAGTTCAAGGAGCGGTTCGCGCGTCTTCGTGAGTCGGTGGCGTTGATGCGGCAGTTGTGGCTGGGAGATCGGGTCGATTTCGAGGGGGAGTTCTATTCGACGAAGGGCGCGTCGATCTACGACGTGCCCGAGGGTGGGGTTCCGGTGTATGTGGCGGCGGGTGGTCCGGTGGTGGCGCGGTATGCGGGCCGGGCGGGGGATGGGTTCATCTGCACGTCGGGTAAGGGCATGGAGTTGTATACGGAGAAGTTGTTGCCGGCGGTGGCGGAGGGTGCGGCGAAGGCCGGGCGTGATGTGGTGGGGATCGACAAGATGATCGAGATCAAGATTTCGTACGACACCGATCCGGAGTTGGCGTTGGAGAACACCCGGTTCTGGGCGCCGTTGTCGTTGACGCCGGAGCAGAAGCACAGCATCGATGATCCGATGGAGATGGAGGCGGCAGCGGATGCGTTGCCGATCGAGCAGGTCGCGAAGCGGTGGATTGTGGCGTCGGATCCGGATGAGGCGGTGGAGTTGGTGCGGGCGTATGTGGATGCGGGGTTGAATCATCTGGTGTTTCATGCGCCGGGTCATGATCAGAAGCGGTTTTTGGAGTTGTTCGAGCGGGATTTGGCGCCGCGGTTGCGCGCACTCGCCTGACCGGTTTCCCACGCGAGTAGACGCGGGGTGTCCTCTCTCCGGGGACACCCCGCACTAGGGTGGCAACCATGAGTGCTGCTGAAGATTCCGTATCGAGCATCTACATCGCAGCCCCGGAAGGCGACACCGGGAAGTCGACGGTGGCCCTGGGCTTGCTGCAGACATTGTGTGCTTCCACCGCCCGTGTCGGCGTCTTCCGGCCCATCGCTCGATCCGACAGCGACACCGACCACATCCTGGAACTGCTGCTCGAGCGCACCACCGCGGATCTCAGCTACGACGACTGCGTCGGCGTGACCTACGACGAAGTGCACGCCAACCCCGAGGCGGCGCTCGGCGACATCGTGACCAAGTACCACGCCGTCGCCGACCGGTGCGACGCCGTGGTGGTCGTCGGCAGCGACTTCACCGAAATCGCCAACCCCAGCGAACTCGCCTACAACGCACGCATCGCCGCCAACCTCGACGCGCCCGTGCTGTTGGTGCTCCGCGGCGCGCGCCGCACCCCCGAGGAGATCGCACACCTCGCCGACCTGTGCGCGAGCGAACTCGCGTTCCACCACGCGCACCTGAGCGCCATCGTCGTGAACCGGTGTCCACCGGAGGCGCTCGAGGAGGTCGCTGCCGCACTCGGCGGCCGGAAGGAACCGGTATGGACCCTGCCGGAAGTGCCGATTCTCAACGCACCGACCGTCGCCGAACTGCAGACCGCGATCGGCGGCAAGCTCTACAGCGGCGACCCCGACCTGCTGCAGCGGGAAGCACTACGCATCATGGTCGGCGGCATGACCGCCGAACGCATTCTCGAACGCATCACCGAGGGTGTCGTCGTCATCGCACCGGCGGACCGCTCGGACGTCATCCTGACGCTCGTCAACGCCAATGCGGCAGATGGCTTTCCGACGCTGTCGGGCATCATCATGAACGGCGGACTGCTTCCGCACCCCGCCATCGCCCAGCTCCTGTCCGGTCTCGGCTCGAATCTGCCGATCCTCACCACCGACCTCGGAACCTTCGATACCGCTTCGGCAGCGGACCGCACCCGAGGACGCATGGCGCTCGGCGCGCAGCGCAAGATCGACACCGCGCTCGCTCTCGTCGAACAGCACGTCGACACTGCCGCGCTGCTGGAACGGTTGCGGCTGCCCCGGCTCTCGGTCACCACTCCGCAGATGTTCGAGTATCAGCTCATCGACCGTGCCCGCAGTGCACCACGGCACATCGTGCTTCCCGAAGGCGAGGACGACCGCATCCTGCGGGCTGCGGGGCGGGTACTGCAACGGCACATCGCGGATCTCACGATTCTCGGTGACGAGCCCGCGGTCCGGCAGCGCGCTGCCCAGCTCGGAGTGGACATTTCCGGTGCGCAGATCATCGATCCGCGCACATCCGAACTCGGCGAACGCTTCGCCGAGGAGTACCACAAGCTTCGTCAGCACAAGGGCATGACTCTCGACCGCGCGACCGAAATAATGCGGGACGTCTCGTATTTCGGAACGATGATGGTGCATTTCGGACTGGCCGACGGAATGGTGTCCGGCGCCGCGCACACCACCGCGCACACCATCCGCCCGTCGTTCGAGATCATCAAGACCGAGCCCGGAGTGTCGACGGTGTCGAGCATCTTCCTGATGTGCCTGTCCGACCGGGTCCTCGCGTACGGCGACTGTGCAGTCGTACCCGCGCCCACCGCCGACCAGCTTGCGGACATCGCCATCTCGTCGTCGGCGACGGCGGCGAAATTCGGAATCGAACCACGTATCGCAATGCTGTCGTATTCGACCGGAGAATCGGGTTCGGGCGCGGATGTCGACAAGGTGCGCACCGCCACGGCCCTCGTCCGGGAGCGCCGCCCGGACCTCGCGGTGGAAGGGCCGATCCAGTACGACGCGGCGATCGAACCGACCGTCGCGAGCGCGAAGCTTCCCGATTCGGAGGTAGCCGGGCGAGCCACGGTGTTCATCTTCCCTGACCTCAATACCGGCAACAACACCTACAAGGCGGTGCAACGCAGTGCCGGAGCCGTCGCGATCGGGCCGGTGCTGCAGGGGCTGAACAAGCCGGTCAACGATCTGTCGCGCGGGGCGTTGGTCCAGGACATCGTCAACACCATCGCGATCACGGCAATTCAGGCGCAGGGAGAAGAATCGTGAGCACATCCACCTCGTTGACCGAGGGGACCGTCTTGGTACTCAATTCGGGTTCGTCGTCGATCAAGTTCCAGCTCATTCACCCCGAAAGCGGTGAAGCTGTAGCGCACGGACTCATCGAGCGCATCGGCGAGCCGGAGGGGCGGATCATCTTCCACCACACCACCGGAACCGAGGAGCGGGTGGGCGAGATCCGCGACCATCGGGCCGGCTTACGCACGGTGCTGGACATGCTCGAGACGCTGGGCAGGCCGCTGCAGGAAGCCGGTATCGCAGCCGTCGGGCATCGGGTTGTTCACGGCGGCACAGTGTTCCACGAACCTGCCCTCGTCGACGACGACGTGGTGAAGGCCGTGGCCGAGTTGTCCATCCTCGCGCCCCTGCACAATCCGGCGAACGCCATCGGGATGGAGGTCGCGCGCGAGGAACTGCCCGACATCCCGCACGTCGCGGTCTTCGACACCGCGTTCTTCCATGCGCTGCCGGCAGCGGCCGCCACGTACGCGCTCGAGCGGAACATCGCTCGCGAGCACGACATCCGGAAATACGGCTTCCACGGAACGTCGCACGAATACGTCTCACAG
Source organism: Rhodococcus sp. NPDC060084 (assembly GCF_042730335.1). NCBI lineage: Bacteria > Bacillati > Actinomycetota > Actinomycetes > Mycobacteriales > Nocardiaceae > Rhodococcus > Rhodococcus sp. NPDC060084. Next base: position 45,336 of record NZ_JBHWWX010000011.1, on the reverse strand, counting down.
CGCGCGGCAGCGTTCACCGGTCGCGACCAGGCCGAACTGAACCAGATCGTGCTGCATCTCGGCAACGGCGCATCCGCGTCGGCCATCGAAGGTGGCCGTCCCATCGATACGTCGATGGGGCTGACTCCTCTCGAGGGCCTCGTCATGGGTACGCGAACGGGCGATATCGACGCCGGCGTCGTCATGCACCTCAATCGGGTCGCGGGAATGAAGGTCGACGCGATCGACGACCTGCTCAACCGGCGCTCCGGACTCCGCGGTCTCTCCGGTGTCAACGACTTTCGCGCGCTGCTGAACCTCATCGACGAAGGCGACGAAGACGCGAAGATCGCGTACGACGTCTATGTGCACCGGTTGCGGAAGTACATCGGTGCGTACGTCTTCGAGTTGGGTGGCGCCGATCAGATCATCTTCACCGCCGGCGTAGGCGAGAACAATGTCGATGTCCGGCGTGACGCGCTCGCGGGCCTGGAACGGCTCGGCATCGTCGTCGACCTCGAACGCAACGCAGCCCCCGGTAAGGGGGAGCGGCGGATCTCCGCAGACGAGTCGGAGGTCGAGGTCTTGGTCATCCCCACGAACGAGGAACTCGCGATCGCCCGCGCCGCTGCGGAATTCGCGTAACGGAGGCCCAGCAGCGGCGTCGGATCAACAGCGGTGTCGGATCAACAACGCTGTCAGATCAGGCTGCGGGGACGGATGGCGTTCGCGAGATCGACCAGGACGTAGCGATGCGCGCGCTCGGGGCACTTGCGGGCGAGTTCGCGAAGGGCGGCTTCGGTGCCGCGGCGCAGACCGTTCTCCGTGAACCGGCTGTCGAGGATCCGGCCGTGGTCACGCCGGGGGGATCGCCCGGCCCGGATCCATTCGAGGGCGGTGCCGAGAACCAGGGCGCGCATCTGCAGGGCGCGGCCCTCGTCGGCGGGCAACGACGACACACGCTTCGCGGCGTCGAAGAGGTCGGCATCGGTCAGCTCGTCGATGTTGCCGTGACGCAGCAAGATCAGCGCTGCGGTCATGTTCGCGACGTTGTGGTGTCGTGACGTGTGGGGAACCTGGTCGAGGACGTCGACCGCGTCGCCGGTCCTGCCGCTGCCCGCGAGTTGGCGGGCGAGGCCGAAGGCGGCACTGACCACGCTGTGATCGGTGCGCCACACCGTGCGGTAGAAGTTCTCGCAGAAGGCACGCCAGGACGCGGGATCATCGCTCTCCCAGTGTTCGAGCGTCAATTCCGCGGTGGCGGCCAGCGCGAGTTTGGGTGCGAGTTCACCCGGCAATGCCTGCAGCACCCGATCGAAGCGGGCGAATGCGCCTTCGTAGTCTTCTTGTAGCAGGGCAGCGTTACCGGCGTACCAGTCGATACGCCAATCGGCGCCGGTCTCTCGTTCGAGCCGGGTGAGGATCTCGATGGCTTGTTCGCCGCGCCCCAGATCCACATTGGCCCGCACTTCGGCGAGAGTGATCTCGCGGGAGAACGCGGCGTCGGTGGTTCCGGACACGCGCTCGAGTCCGTTGTCTCGGGCGTGCCGCAACGAGTCGAGGGTCTGCTGGGGTTCGCTGTGCACGGCTGCGGTGAGAAGGGCGGCACTCGGATCCGCGGGGTCGAGCAGCGGCACGGGCAGCGCCGCTGTGACGGCGCGAGGGGAGAGCACCACCGTACGATCGACTCCGTCGGCGAGCGCGTCGGTGCGAGCCACATCCTCGTCGGTGCCGAAGGTCGTGCGTTGCGGGCTGAACATCGTGGAGAACCCGGGATGTTCGGTGCGGGTCTGCTGCGACAGGATTTCACGGAGCACTCCGGTGAGCTGGCCGGCAACCTCGTCGGCCGACGAGAACCGCAGGGCTGGATCCGCGTTCGTCGCGCGCAGGAGCAGGCGGTGGAACGAGTCGAATTCGGCGAGCAACGGAGCCTTTGCCGGTGTGGGCAGTCCGTCGAGGTACCGGCCCTTCTCCGAGGGCATTTCCAAGGTGAGTACCGCGAGCGTGCGGCCCACGGTGTAGATGTCGCTGGCGACGGTGGGACCCGTCCGCACGATTTCGGGAGCTTGATATCCGGGGGTGCCGTACAGGTACCCGTAGTCCTCGATGCCTGCCACGGCGCCGAGGTCGATCAGTTCGAGTTGCTCGTCGGTCACCATGATGTTCTCGGGTTTGAGGTCGTTGTAGACGAGACCGATCTCGTGCAGATACTGCAGCGCCGGAAGAACTTCCAGCATGTAGGCGATGGCCTGCTCCACCGGCATCCGTTGTGGCTTCGAGTACGTGTCGAGGACTTCCCTCAGCGTGTGCCCGCCGACGTACTCCATGACGATGTAACCCATCGGCGTGCCGTCGGGGAGTGGGTGCTCGACGAAGTTGTAGATGCGCACGATGCTCGGGTGGCTGACTTCCGCGAGGAATTGCTGCTCGGCGACCGCGACGGCTTGCGCCTCCGCATCACCCGAGTGCAGCAGACCCTTGAGGACAACCCACCGATCGCTGACATTGCGGTCCACAGCGAGGTAGATCCAGCCGAGCCCGCCGTGCGCGAGGCACCCTTGGATCTCGTACTGGCCCGCCACGAGGTCTCCGCGCTGCAGGACAGGGGTGAAGGAGTAGGGCGACCCGCACCGCGGGCAGGTGCCCGCTGTCGGTCCCGGGCCGGACGGTGTGCTGCGCCCGACCGGTTCGCCGCACTTCCAGCAGAACCGTTTCCCCTCCGCGACATGCGGCGTGCGCAGCACGGCGTGCATCGGGTCCTGTGGCGCAGCGACCGGGACGTCGACCAGTCCTGCGATGCGGCGACGGCCCGTTCCGCGCGGCCGGGTACGCCGGCTCGAGGAACGCTGAGAGGGAATCGAACGCTCGGACGGACCCGTGGCCGGGAGCGGGGCCCGCTGCGTTCCCTGCCCCGGCGCGGTCTCGCTCTGCGCGCTCGTGGAAGCGGAGTCTGCGTCGTCGGGCGTGCGGTTGGCGGACATCACTTCCTCAATCCACGTACGTGGGTGCCGGTGGCTCCGGCGCGGGCCCCAGTACCGAAAGGTACCTGTCGTAGAGTGCGGTCCAGGTGCCGTCCGAGCGGATACGTTCCAGTGTGCGGTTGACGAACCGAACCAGGTCGTCGTTGCCCCGGGTGATCCCGATTCCGTACGGTTCCGTGCGCAGCGAGTCCCCGACGACTTCGACGTACGGGTCCTGGGCGGCGAAGCCCGCCAGGATCGTGTCGTCGGTGCTCACGGCGTCGACCTGCCGTTGCTGGAGCACCACCAGGCAGTCCGCCCAGGACGGGACCGTCAGAATCGACGCGGACGGCTGTACCTCGCGCATCCGCTCGAGCGAAGTGGTGCCGTCGACGATGCACACGCGTCGCCCCACGAGGTCGGAGACGTTGCGGATCCCGGAATTTCTGACCACGAGCACACGTTGCTCGGCGCGCAGATAGGTTGTGGAAAAGTCCACGAGTTCGCGACGCGCGCACGTGATGCTCATCGTCTTCGCCACGATGTCCACCGTCGAAGTCTGCAGCGCCTCCTCGCGCTCGGCGGAACTGAGAATCCGGAAATCGACCGATTCGGGACTGCCGAGGAGATCACGGGCGATTTCACGAGCGATGTCGACATCGAAGCCGGTGATGTCACCGGTGGTGGGGTCGCGATAACTCAGCAGATTGCTCCCGGCGTCGAGTCCGACGATCAGGCGGCCCCGGGCGCGGATCGCGTCGAGGGTCGGTCCGGAGTCGGCACCGTTCGGGCGCAGGCTCGCGGTGGGGTCACCGCATTCCGGTGAGGCGGATGTCGGCCCGGACGGGTCGGCGATCCTGGCGCCTTCCGGAAGCGGGAAGGTTCTCTCGGCGGTCTCGACGACGGATGGACCAGGGGAAGGCTGTGTGCCGCAAGAGGATACGAGAGCAGCAGTGGCACACAGTGCAGCGGCGAAGGCGGAGGTGCGGCGCGATCTCATTGGTACTCCCTGATCCGTCGCCACAGTCCGATGCCGCTTCCCGTGAGCGCGATGACGACGAGGATCACGGCGGCCGGAACGAGCCCCGACAACGTGCGGGAGGCACGGGACTCGTTGTCGCGTAGTTCGGTACGTGATTCTGCGATGGCGGTCGAGAGGGCACCGTCGAGTGTTGTGAACTGTGCGGTGGATTCGTCCGGGCCGGGTCCGATCACCAGGACGACGGCGGCCTCGTAGTCGCCGCGTTCGAGAGCGTCCGTCGTGCGCGCATGAGAATTGATCCACGCGTCGCGGGCTGCCTGCGCACGCTGTACCGCTTCGGCCCCGGCTTCGGTGGGGTCGGCGCCGCCGTACCGTTCGAGAAGTTCCCCGAGGCGGGTGATCCGCTCGCCGTACGTTCCGTCGTACGCGCCGGTGGAGTGGCGTTGCGCCAGCAGCAGCGTTTCGGCGGTGCGTGACTGCTGGGCGAGGATTCTGCTCTCCGTGAGGACCGCGAGCGGTTCGGCGCCCTGTTCGAGTGCACGTTCGGTGGCGTCGGAGGACACCAGTCCCGCGACGAGAAGCCAGGCGAGCAGCGACCCGGCCGCGGCGATGGCCACCAGCAGACCGAGATTGAACGTGCGGCGGGTTTTGCGGCTGACCAGCATGTGAACCGCGACGAGCGCGGCGACGGTGACGAGCAGCAGTCCGATCGCCGGCCAGGGTGGCCGCACCGCGGCACGCTGAGTGGCCTCGACCGCGGAGATCCCTTCCGACTGCAGTTCCTGCGCCGCGGGAAGCAACACGGACTGCATCATGTACGACGCTTCACCGAGGTAGGCGGAGGCGACGGGATTGCCGACGCGCGAATTGGCGCGCGCGGTCTCGATCAGCCCGGTGTAGACGGGCAGCATGCGTCCGATCTCGGTGAGGTTGCGGGTGCTGTGGGCCTGGTCCGCGGTGAGACCGGCCGCGGCGATCACGAGATGGTCGGAGGCCTCGGCGAGGGCGTCGAGATAACGCTCCCGAACCTCGGCGGGCTCGATGCCCCCGGAGATGAACCCTGTCACCGCGGCGGCGTCCGCGACGGACAGCGCGCTGTACAGGTTTTGGGAAGCGTTCGCGAGCGGTTCGGTCGTCGCGAGGAGCCGGCCGTGCGTGTCCTGCCGTGCGCCCACGAGTTGCACCGTCACCACGCACGACGCGACGAGCAGGACGGCGAGCACACCCGCGAGGACCGCGAAGAGCACGGGAGTGGACTGCAACGTGCTGCCGCGTCGGCGGGCAGCGCGTACAACCGGGTTTTTGGGATCCTCGGTACGCTGGTTGTGGTTCTCGACCGGTAGAACAGTAGGGGTCAGGCGAATATCCACCGCATAACCCCCCTTCTCAGGTTGCCGGTTTTGTGGAGCATATAAGCAGCACGCGAAAGAATGTGCCGACCACGGACACGGGATCTCCTCGCCCGAGCACTTCCGTGACGGCTGGGACCAGGGAGCGGACAGGATGCGCGGTGACGGGGACGGCTGGGCCGTCGGGCCGGACGGTGACAAGCGGTGGGGACGGCACGGTGCCGCCGGATTGCTCCTGCGCGCGCCGCTTCCGGACGGGACTCCCGCTGTTCTCCTGCAGCACCGGGCGGCGTGGAGTCATCAGGGCGGAACGTGGGCACTGCCCGGCGGCGCTCGCGACTCGCACGAAAGCACCGTCGACGCGGCGGTCCGCGAAGCGCACGAGGAGGCCGGGATCGAGGTGACGGCACTCGCCGTGCGTGCCGTGCGGGTCACCTCCGGGTCGGTGGGCGGGTGGACCTACACCACGGTCGTCGCCGACGCTGCTGCTCCGCTCGACACCACGCTCAACGGTGAGAGCACCGAACTCCGCTGGGTGCCCGAAGAGCAGGTCGGCGAGATGCCGTTGCACGCGGGTTTCGCGGAGGCGTGGCCCGCCCTGCGCACCCGCCCGGTACGGATGCTGCTCGACACCGCGAATGTCCTCGGCTCGACCGGGCCGACGGGCTGGTGGCGAGATCGTCCGGGCGCGACGAGTGCTCTGCTCGCGAATCTCGCCGCCGTCCTTCCCCGGACCGTCGAGCTTCCGGACGGCCTGTTCGGGTGGGTGCCGCAGGTCGAGGCGGTCCTCGAAGGAGCTGCCCGCGGTGCGGCGACGGACGACGCCCGCATTCCCGTGCACACCGCGGAGGGGAGCGGAGACGACGAACTGGCCCGCCTCGCGGCAAGTACTGCGACCGCGGTCGACCCGGGGGTCACGGTCGTGGTCACCGCCGACCGCGGACTTCGTGACCGGCTTCCCGGCAACGCGGTGACACTGCCCCCGTCCGCTGTCCTGGCGTGGCTTTAGAGCGCGGCGGCGTTCACGGTGTGGGCAGCGCGGCTTTCAGCGCCGCTGCGGCGGCGCGCGGATCGGCGGCCTCGGTGATGGCCCGCACGACGGCGATCCGGGTGGCGCCCGCGTCGAGGACCTGAGGCAGCCGCTCGAGATCGATCCCGCCGATCGCGAACCACGGCCTGCGCGGATGCGACTTGTGGACCTCTCGCAGCACGCTCAGACCCGCTGCCGGACGACCCGGTTTGGTCGGGGTGTCCCACACCGGACCCGACGCGAAATAGTCGACTCCCTCTTCGATGTCGGCGAGCGACGCCTGCCCGCGGGTGCCGGTCGACCGGCCGATCACGATGTCGTCGCCGAGGATGCTTCGCGCATGCTCGACCGGCAGGTCGCCCTGGCCGAGGTGGAGGATGTCGGCACCCGCGGCAAGGGCGATGTCGGCTCGGTCGTTGACCGCCAGCAACGCACCGTGGCGCGCGCATGCGTCGGCCAGGATGGACAGGGTTGCGAGTTCGTCACGCGCCTCGAGCCGGCCGTACTTCTTCTCACCCGCCGAACCCTTGTCGCGCAGCTGAACGATGTCGACACCGCCGGTCAGCGCCTCGTCGATGAAACGGGCGAGGTCGCCGGTGTCGCGGCGCGCGTCGGTGCACAGGTACAGCCGGGCGGTCGCGAGACGCCCACGGGGGTCGGGATGGTTGCCGCGGTAGGTGGTCACGGTCAAGACGGTAACCTCTCGGGTAGACGAGATACGACACGGGAGTCCCGAGGTACACGGGGCTGAGAGGGGGCCTGCCGGCCCCGACCGTTATGACCTGAACCGGATCATGCCGGCGCAGGGAGTGAGGTGGACCGATGACAACAGTGGCAGTCGTGGGTGGCGGAGTGATCGGTCTGTCGATCGCGTGGCGCGCGGCCCGCTCGGGGTATGTCGTCACCGTCCACGATCCGGATCCCGGTTCGGGTGCGTCCTGGGTGGCAGGCGGAATGCTCGCCCCGTTGTCCGAAGGGTGGCCCGGCGAAGGCCACGTCCTCGAACTCGGTGCCGCGTCGCTGCAGCGCTGGCCCGAGTTCGCGGCACTCCTCCGGTCCGGGACCGGCATCGACCTGGTGACCTCCACCGCGTCGATGACGGTGGCTCTCGACGCCGCAGACGCCGCGGACCTGCGCACGGTCGCCGAGTGGGTTCAGGCGCAGGGCCACGAGATGCGGGTGCTCTCCCGTGCGGAGGTGCGAGACCTCGAACCGTCCCTCGGGCCTCGCATCCGTCTCGGTTTGCTCGCGTCGGCGGAATTGTCCGTGGACAACCGGGCGCTCGTCGTCGCCCTGCGTCGTGCCGCTGTCGATGCCGGTGTCCGATTCTCCGAGGCGCCGGTCGCCGACCTCGCCGACCTCGCCGCCGATCGCGTGGTGCTCGCGGCCGGTTCCGCCTCCTCCCGGTTGTGGCCGGCCCTGCCGGTACGGCCCGTCAAGGGCGAGATCCTGCGGTTGCGGATGCGCCCCGGAGCGACGCCGCTTCCGGAGCGCACCATCCGGGGCAACGTCCACGGCAGACCCGCCTACCTGGTACCCCGCCGTGACGGTCTCGTGGTCGGTGCCACCCAGTACGAGGCGGCGGATACGCAGGTGACCGTCGCGGGGGTGCGCGACCTGATCGCCGATGCGGAGGCACTGCTGCCGGCGATCGGCGAGTACGAACTCCACGAGGCGAGCGCGGGACTGCGCCCCATGACACCGGACAACCTTCCGCTCATCGGGCGGTTGTCGGAACGCGTGATCGCCGCGACGGGACACGGCCGCAACGGCGTGCTGCTCACACCCCTGACCGTCGACGCGGTGCTCGCAGAATTGTCCGAAGATCCCTTGTCCGAGGTGAAGCATGCTTCCCCTCAACGATTTACGGAAGTGGTAGCGCAATGACCAACGGAACCGGGTCGAACCGAACTCAGGTGGGCGTCACCGTCAACGGTGAGGACAAAGACTTCGCGGTGGCACCGACGATGTCGGAACTGCTGGCAGGCATGGGGCTGCCCGAGAAGGGCCTCGCCGTCGCAGTCGACGGCGTGGTGTTCCCCCGCAGCCGCTGGAGCGAGCGGGTCGCCGCGGGCGCACAGATCGAGATTCTTACGGCGGTCCAGGGTGGCTGAATTCCTCGACGGCCCTCCCGGCGACCCGGCCGCGGACCTGCCCCCGTTGACCATCGCCGGTCGCACCTTCGGGTCCCGGCTGATCACCGGAACGGGCGGAGCGGCGAGTCTCGCTGCGCTGGAAGACGCGCTGGTCGCGTCCGGAACCGAACTGACGACCGTCGCGATGCGCCGCGTCGATCCGACATCGGGCACCGGTGTCCTCGACCTGGTGCGCCGGCTGGGGATCGCGCTGCTGCCGAACACCGCCGGTTGCCGCGGCGCGAAGGAAGCCGTGCTCACCGCGCAACTCGGACGTGAGGCGCTCGAGACCGACTGGGTCAAACTCGAAGTCATCGCCGACGAGCGGACACTGCTCCCCGACGCGATCGAACTGGTCGCGGCTGCCGAACAACTGGTCGACGACGGATTCGTGGTCCTGCCGTACACGACGGACGACCCCGTGCTCGCGCGCCGGCTCGAGGACGTCGGCTGTGCCGTGGTCATGCCGCTCGGCTCGCCCATCGGGACGGGCCTGGGCATTGCGAACCCGCATCACATCGAGATGATCGTCGAGGCGGCCGGGGTGCCGGTGATCCTGGACGCCGGAATCGGCACCGCATCCGACGCCGCGCTCGCAATGGAACTCGGTTGCGACGCAGTGCTGCTCGCAACCGCGGTCACGCGCGCGAAAGAACCCGCGTTGATGGCCTCGGCGATGCGGCACGCGGTCGAAGCGGGATTTCGCGCACGCCATGCCGGACGGATTCCGAAACGGTTCTGGGCGCAGGCGTCGTCGCCTCTCGAACCCTGACGACGGGGCGGTAGCTGCGCGCGCGGTCCCGATCGTGCAGAGTATGGCCCATGATCGAAGTGACCGGACTGACCAAGACCTTCGGGTCCACGACCGCGGTCGACGATGTGACGTTCACGGTCCGCCCCGGCATCGTCACCGGGTTTCTCGGCCCCAACGGCGCCGGGAAGTCGACGACGATGCGCATGATCCTGGGCCTGGACCGCCCGACCTCGGGCAGCGCGCTCATCGGAGGCAAGCCGTATCGCAGCCTGACACGGCCGCTCCAGACGGTGGGAGCGCTCCTCGACGCGAAGTGGGTGCACCCCAACAGGACGGCGCGTGCGCACCTTCGGTGGCTCGCGGCGTCCAACGGCCTGCCGGCCTCCCGCGTGGACGAGGTGCTGCGCCAGGTCGGTCTCACCGAAGTCGCCGGGAAGCGCGCCGGTGGGTTCTCTCTCGGCATGTCGCAGCGGCTCGGTCTCGCCGGGGCGCTGCTCGGCGACCCGCAGGTGCTGCTCTTCGACGAGCCCGTCAACGGGCTCGACCCGGAGGGCATCATGTGGATCCGGCGCTTCATGCACGCCCTTGCGGCAGAGGGTCGCACCGTGCTGGTGTCGAGCCACCTGCTCTCGGAGATGGCACAGACCGCCGACCATCTGATCGTCATCGGGCGGGGACGCCTGATCGCCGACACGTCGGTGAAGGACTTCGTGGACCGGGCCTCCGAATCGGTCGTCGTGGTGCGCAGTCCTTCTGCCGGCGAGCTGCGCAGCGCCCTCACCGAGCGGGGGTACACCGTCCGCGAAGAGGACGGGGCGCTGCTGGTGCCGAACGTGGGCATTGCCGAGGTCGGTGAACTCGCCGCGTCGCGATCACTCGTGCTGCACGAACTGTCCAGCCGTAACGCGTCGCTCGAAGACGCATTCATGAAACTCACCGGGGGCCACGTGGAATTCCACGGCACCGGAACCGACGACGTCATGAAAGGCGGACTGTGATGGCGGGGACCGTGCTCGACACGCTGCGGGCCGAACGGATCAAACTCACCTCGGTGCAGTCGCCGTTGTGGTGCACGGTGGTGATCGTCGCGCTCGGGCTGGGCCTGGCCGCGGTTCTCGGTTCGGTCGCGCGCAGTTCGCTCACCGCGGACGACGAACTGATGCAGTTCTATCCCACTGTCGACGTCGCCGTCAGCGGTGTCACGGGATTCGGCGTGTTGGTGCTGATGATCCTGGCAGCACTGTCGGTCACCAGCGAATACCGGTTCGGCGTCATCCGCACGACCTTCCAGGCCACGCCCAACCGGACGCTCCTCCTGACGGTCAAGGCCGCGCTCATCGGTGTGCTCGGCGCGATTCTCACCGGCGTGCTCGGTCTCGCGTCGTTCCTTCTCGCGAAGATGCTGGCGGGACCGGATGCCGGACGAGATCTCGTACTCAGCGGCGAGCCGGCGTGGCGGGCGATCTACGGAATTCCGCTCTACGCGTTCCTCTGTGTGGTGCTCGCGATCGGTGTCGGTACGCTGCTGCGCCAGTCCGCCGGGACGATCGCGCTGCTGCTGCTGTGGCCACTGCTCATCGAGTCGCTGTTCGGATTGTTCGGATCGGTCGGACGTGAAATCCAACCGTTCCTGCCCTTCGCCAACGCCAACAACTTCCTCAGCATGGAGCAGGGCATCGAATTCCACTGGGGTGCATGGGGTTCCCTCGTGTATTTTGCGGTTTTCACGGCTGTGGTGTTCGCTGTGTCACTGGTCGTGGTGAACAAGCGGGACGCCTGAGCACCACGCGCGGACCCCACCGGTCGATTACGCTCTGCCCATGGCGCGCGGACGGTGGGGACGGGCGGGGTTGTCGATCGCGGTAGCGGTCCTGTCGGTCGCGGGATGTGCGGCCGACGACAGTACCGAGGGCGGTGGTTCCGGCAGCGGGGGTTCCGGCAGCGTCGATTCCCCCAGCGGGCAGGCACCGCCGTCGCTCGACCCGTACGCGATCGCCGACCGGGTGCAGATCGAGGCGGTCACCGCACATCTGAGCGAACTCGAACGCATCGCCGGCGAGAACGACGGCAACCGCGCGCTCGGCACCCCCGGATACGACGCGAGTGTCGACTACGTCGCCGGCCGGTTGCGCGACGCCGGGTTCGAGGTGCAGACACCGGAATTCGACGTGACCGGGTTCGACGTGGAGACCGAGACCCTCGACATCGACGGCACCCCCGTGGGCGTGCGCGCGCTGGGCTTCTCGCCCTCGACCGGGCCGGACGGACTCACCGTGCGCCCCGTGCGGATTCCGGCCGACGAGACGCCGGGCTGTGAGCCCACCGACTACGACGGCCTCGACGTCTCCGGATCGGTGGTACTCGTCGACCGCGGTGCGTGCACGTTCTCGGTGAAGGAGCAGGTCGCCGCGGACCGGGGAGCGGCCGCGGTGCTGGTCGTCAACAACGAGGACGGGCCGCTGTCCGATGCGGGACTCGCCGAAGACGAGAAACCCCGGATACCTGTCGGAGGACTCGCCCGGCAGGACGCCGACACGGTCGCAGGGGCATCCTCGGTGAATCTGACTCTCGACACCACGACCGAGAGGCAGCGTTCGCGCAACGTGATCGCCGAGACCTCCACCGGCGCGGCCGACAATGTGGTGGTCGTCGGCGCACATCTCGACAGCGTCCCGGAGGGGCCCGGCATCAACGACAACGGCACGGGAGTCGCCTCCGTGCTCGAAACCGCACTGCAACTCGGCGCGGAACCGGATGTTGCCAACAAGGTGCGCTTCGCATTCTGGGGAGCGGAAGAAGCCGGGCTCGTCGGATCCGCTCGTTATATCGACGGATTGTCCGACGACGAACGCCGCGACATCGCGCTGTATCTCAACTTCGACATGCTCGGCTCCCCGAACCCCGGGTACCTCGTCTTCGACGGAGACGACTCCGACGGCGAAGGGGAAGGTCCCGGGCCGGAGGGATCGGCGGGGATCGAGCGGACGTTCGCACAATTCTTCGCGGAGCGCGGCATCACCGTGTCGGGCACCGATTTCGACGGCAGGTCCGATTACGGACCGTTCGTCGCCGTCGGCATTCCCGCCGGTGGGGTGTTCAGCGGTGCAGACGATGTGAAGACCGCCGAACAGGCGGAGCTGTGGGGCGGTACCGGCGGGGAGGCATTCGACCCGAACTACCACACCGCCGAGGACGACGTCGCGAACGTGGACCGCGACGCGCTCGCCGCAGCCGCGGCGGCCGTCGGGTACGGCACGGCGTTCTACGCGTTGTCGGTGGACGGGCCGGACGGGGTGCCCGTCGGCGACGCACGAGTGCAGGCACGCGAGGCGTTCACCGAGTAACCGGCACCGGCTGCGGTCACTTCTCCTGTAGCCGCCACAACGGGTTGACCGGTCCGTGTCCGCGCCCCAGGTCGTACGACCATTCGAGGCACTTGGTGATCCACTCCTTCGCGAACGCCACCGCGTCGGGCACCGACCGGCCGTGTGCGAGAGCCGAGGCGATCGCGGCGGCCAGGGTGTCGCCGCCGCCGTGATCGTTGCCCGTGTCGATCCGGGGGGTGGTGAATTCGAGGAACCGATCCCCGTCGAACAACAAATCGGTGCTCGACGACGACGTGCGCAGATGCCCGCCCTTGACGATGGCCCATTGCGCACCGAGAGCGTGCAGGGCCTCGGCCGCGCGCCGCGCCGACGGGTCGTCCACCACGTCGATGCCCGTGATGAGACGGATCTCGTCCAGATTCGGGGTGACGACGGTGGCCCGCGGGATCAACACCGAACGGATCGCGTCGAGTGCATCGGCATGGACCAGCGGGTCGCCGTGCATCGATGCGCACACCGGGTCGACGACGAGCGGTACCGGCAGATCGCGGCCGATGCCCATCTCGGTGCACACGGCGGCGACGGCTTCGATGATCGAGGTGGACGGGAGCATTCCGGTCTTGGCAGCCGAGATGCCGATGTCGTCGACGACGCACCGAACCTGTGCGGCGACGGTCTCGGCAGGAATCTCGTGGAACCCCTCTACTCCCACCGAGTTCTGCACCGTGACCGCGGCGACCGCGACGCACGCGTGCACACCGCACATCGCCATGGTCCGGGTGTCGGCTTGGATGCCGGCGCCGCCGCCGGAGTCGGTGCCGGCGATGGTGAGGGCGCGAACCGGCGTTTCACCGGCAGCTGACAAGGGCAGAAGTTCCACGGCGCTCACCCTACCGAGGCTGTGGGGGCTCACCCTCGGCAGCGGCTCCACGGCGGGCCCGTCACGAAAGAATGGGAGCTCGGAGGTTCTTGCAGGAACGTGTTCTATAGTGGTCCAGGTCACAGTTCGATCAGGAAAACACCGCTTGGAGATGCTCTTGGACACCAGTACGCCGAGCGCCGATGTGTCCGACAACGCCGACCAGAACCGCTTCGAACTGCGGCTCAACGGAGATCTCGTCGGCATACTCGGCTACTACGACACCAACTGCCCGTCCGGAGTGCCCGGGCCCTGCGATCCGATCGTGGACTTCATGCACACCGTGATCGTGGAAGACTTCGGTCACCGCGGACTCGCGGCCGTCCTGGTGGGCGGCTCCCTCGATATCGCACGGAAACGCGGCTGGCGGGTCCGGCCGATCTGCACCTATGTCCAGCGCTACCTCGACTCACACGGCGGTTACGAGAACGTCGTGGTCTCGCCCGGTCCGGTCGCGCGCAGGCGTGGTGCCTGACCTCCTCGCAGCCGGACTCACAGCCCAACTCCCTGCCACGGAACTCCGGGACGCCGCACTCCGGGACACCGACCTTCGCTACGCGGGTTCGTCCGCCAGATCGACGATGACCGGAGCGTGGTCGCTCGCGCCCTTGCCCTTGCGCTCGTTGCGGTCGATCTCGGCGCCCGTGACCCGTGCGGCAAACGCGGGAGAACCGAGCACGAAGTCGATCCGCATGCCCTGCTTCTTGGGGAACCGCAACTGCGTGTAATCCCAGTACGTGTACACCCCTGGGCCCGGCGCATGCGGGCGCACCACGTCGGTGAACCCGGCGTCGGCGAACGCATGGAAGGCGTCGCGCTCGGGCTGCGAGGTGTGCGTCTTGCCCTCGAAGAATGCGGGGTCCCAGACGTCGTCGTCGGTGGGTGCGACATTCCAGTCGCCGACGAGGGCGATCTGCTGATCGGGATCGGCGGAGAGCCACGCCTGCGCGTCGGCCCGCAGCTTCGCCAGCCAGTCGAGTTTGTAGGCGTAGTGCGGATCGTTGAGGTCGCGGCCGTTGGGCACGTACAGGCTCCACACCCGCACACCGCCGCACGTCGCGCCGATCGCGCGGGCTTCGAGCGCGGGAGAGATCTCGGGATCCTTGGAGAAGCCGGGCTGGTCTTCGAAACCGACCTGCACGTCCTCCAGGCCGACACGGGAAACGATGGCGACGCCGTTCCATTGGCTCAACCCGACGTGCGCGACCTCGTAGCCCAGTTCTTCGAACCGCTCCGTCGGGAACTGCTCGTCCTTGCACTTCGTCTCCTGCATGGCGAGCACATCGGTGCCTGTCCGCTGCATCCAGTCGACGATCCGGTCGGTCCGGGCCCGGACCGAGTTCACATTCCACGTTGCCAATCGCACGCCCACACTCTAGGGCAGGGGTACGACGCGACGGTTACGCGCGATCGGCGGACGACGGAGCCGGCGGTTCGGTCGCGTACGTGTAGTGGTGATGGTCGACGAACCCGAGTTCCCGGTACATCGTGCGCGCGGCCACGTTCTCGTCGTGGACCTGCAGATAGGCATGGGTGGCTCCGGCGTCGCGGGCCCAGGCGAGCAGCGACCCGCACAGCAGGGTCCCGAGGCCGCGGCGCCGGTGCTCGGGGGCGACCTCCACCGCGGAGAGTCCCACCCAGCGGCGACCGTCCGGGGCATGGGTCACCGCGGCCCGCCCGATGGCGAGTGGCGGTTGCCCGGGCGCTCCGATCCGGCCGAATCCGAGGGTTCCGGCGGCGACGGCGCCGAGCACGGCCTGCCCGACCGGGGGAACCGTGCCGTTCCGGTACAGCGACAACCATTCCTCGTCCGGTTCCCCGGCGACCGCGACGGGTACCGGCCCCTCCGGCAGCGGCACGTTCTCGAGATCCGCACCCATCACGACCACTCTGTCGCCGGTGGGCCAGCCCTGCGGAATCCGGGCCAGCCGGTCGGGGACGAGGAGACGCAGCGGAAGGCCACGCGCGGCGAACCAGTCGCGCAGGCGTGCCCGCACCTCGGGATCGGCAGGGTCCGCGACGGTGCCGGGAGCCCCGATCGGGGTCGCCGAGTTGGCGCGGCCGGTGAAACCGCCGCCCGCCCGCAGGAACCAGCCGTCGATCCACGCTTGCTCCAGGCCTGGCCATCCGGCTGCGGCGGCATGTTCGAGCGACCGGATCTCGGAGGTCCGGATCGGTCGTGCGGCGATCTGCTTCACGGCCACCACGGCGCTCGGCGAGACCTGCACAAGTCGCTTGTCCGCGGTGCGCACCGCCACGACCGGTTCCATCGAGACGAGTTCGCCGATCACATCGGTCATGGGATGGCTGTATCCCGCGGGGAGGCGATAGCGCAGCACCACACGGCTGCCGAGCGGTACTGCGGGTACGGCAGGTTCGTCAGTCGTCATCGTCGTGCCCGAACGGGTCCTCGACCGTTCCGGGCATCCACGTCAGACCGGGAGTTCCCCATCCGGCACGCTTGATGGTCTTCTTGGCTGCGCGCGCGTTGCGGCCGATCAGCACGTCGACGTAGAGGTACCCGTCGAGGTGGCCGACCTCGTGTTGCAGCATGCGCGCGAAGAAGCCGTGGCCCTCGATCTCGACGGTGTTGCCGTCGGCGTCCGTTCCGGTGACCTTCGCCCACTCGGCGCGGCCGGTCGGGAAGTTCTCGCCGGGCACGGACAGGCACCCTTCGAGGTCGTCCTCCGGGTCCGGCATCGTCTCGGGGATCTCGGACGTCTCGAGTACCGGGTTGACGACAACTCCCCGGCGGCGCGCGACGTGCCCGGATTCGTCCCGGTCGGGGCAGTCGTAGACGAACAGGCGCTTGGCGACGCCGACCTGGTTGGCGGCGAGCCCGACCCCGTTCGCGGCATCCATCGTCTCGTACATGTCGGCGATCAACTGAGCGAGCTCGGCGGGGGATTCCGTCACCGGTTCGGTCGGGTTGTGCAGGACGGGGTCGCCGACGATGACGATCGGAAGAATGGCCATGGTGGAACAGGATAGTGCGCGTCCGAGGTGCTCGTCGGGCCGGTACGTGTCGGAACCGCGTGGTTGAATTACGGTCGGAAACACACAGGTGTAATTGTCGCCCGAGTGATCCGGGCTTCGAGGAGTGACATGGACGGCGCAGCAGCGCACGATGGGGGCCGGTCCGGTGCAGAGCCCCAGCGCAGTGACGACGAGATCGCCGGCGCGGCTGATCCGAATGCAATCGGAGACGACGGCCTGAGCCGGCGCGACCACGACATTCTGGCTTTCGAGCGGCAGTGGTGGAAGTACGCCGGCGCCAAGGAAGAAGCCATCAAGGAACTGTTCGGCCTCTCCGCGACCCGCTATTACCAAGTGCTCAACGCGCTTGTCGACCGGCCGGAAGCTCTTGCCGCCGATCCCATGCTGGTCAAACGGCTCCGTCGGCTCCGGGCGAGCCGCCAGAAGGCACGCGCCGCACGACGCCTCGGATTCGAAACGACGCGTTAGCCGAGCGTCAGCGCGTGAACCGTCGGCCAACTATGGTCGAACGCGTGAGCAGAACCGCCGAGAAACCCAACCGAGCACCCTCGTCGTCGGGGCCACCCCTCCGGGCCTTCGCGATGGTGTTGATCTCCCTCGCAATTCTGTTCGCCGGGATCGGGATGGCGTCACTCGGCGGCTCCGACGACGAGGCGACCACCACCGCGAGCAGCGAACCCTCCGAGGCCGCTCCGTCGGCGTCGGCAGCGAGTGCGTTCGGCGGCGCGGCATCGGCGGCACCCAACGCAGCGCAGCCACCCGCCGCGACGTCGGCTGCCCCGGCCACCACCACCCCCGAATCGTCGGCGGCGGCAGCGCCCGCAACTCCGGCGCCCGTCCGCGTCCTCAACAACAGCAACGTCGCCGGCCTCGCCGCCCAGACGGCAAGTCTGCTCGAGGACGAAGGCTTCACGATCGAGGACACGGGCAACTACAGCAACGGCACCGTCGGTATGACCACCGTGTACTACGGGACGACACCCGGCGAGGAGGAAACCGCGCTCGAGGTCGCCGACGCGCTCGGCGTCTCCGCGCAACCTCGCCTTCCGGGACTTGCCGACGAAGCCCCAGGCGTGATCGTCATCGTCGCTGCGTCGTAGACGGACCGACGGTGCCGCACGCGACCGATCGGGCTTTCCGGTAGCAGGGCAGGAGCGGCGCGCGGGGTCCCGGCTATGATCGGTTTACTTTTCGGCACTTCGAAGGAGCGGTTTGATGGTCTCCAGTTCCACCCGTCGCATGTCTTGGCGTGCTCTGGCCCCGATTGTCGCGATCGCTGCCGTCGGCCTGACCGCATGCTCGAACAACGAGGAACCGACCGACGTGCCGGGTACGACACCGCCGGTGTGGACCGGTTCCGCTGCCCCCGGCGACTCCCACGGGGACTCCCACGGCAGCGAATCCGGAGCAGGCGGAGCGCAGGCCGGCAGCGCGCAGGGCGGCGGCGCCGCAGGTGCGGCCACTCTGACCGCCGGCCTGAAGGCGGTCGACGGCGCTGATGCAGGCACCGTGTCCTTCGCCGAACAGGACGGTGGCGTGCAGGTCACGATCGACGTGGAGGGACTCGCGCCCGGCTACCACGGTGTCCACGTCCACGCGGTCGGCAAGTGCGAACCCGAGTCGGTCGCTCCCACGGGTGGCGCACCGGGAGCATTCCTGTCCGCCGGCCCGCACCTGCAGGTCGAAGGCAGCACCTCCGTCCCGGAGAGCGGTGACCTGGTGTCGGTCGTCGTCCACGAAGACGGAACGGCGACCACGACCGTGACCACGAACGCGTTCACCCTCGAGGATCTGCAGGGTGAAGAAGGTACCTCGGTGGTCGTGCACGAGGACAACCTCGGCGTCCGCCAAGCGTGCGGCGTAATCGAGTGACGTTTCCCCGGAGACCGCACACGCGGTAATTCCACTCACAGGGCCTCGCGGGCATGATCGGTTCGCGGGGCCCTTGTGGTTGGATCGAATCGTGGCAGTCGAGTTTCCGGGTTCTCCCCGTCCGACAGTAGGCGTGGAGTGGGAGATCGCCCTGGTCGACAAGACCACCCGCGATCTGTCGAACAGTGCAGCGGACGTGTTCGACTCCGTCGGCAGGATCGCAGGTGAGACACCGCGTCTGACGAAGGAGTTCCTGCGGAATACGGTCGAACTCGTCACCGACGTCCACGACACGGTGGGCGAAGCGGTCGACGACCTCTCCGAATCGCTGTCGCTGTTGCGCCGCGCCGCGGACCCGCACGGTGTCGATCTGATGTGCGCGGGCACCCACCCGTTCGCGCAGTGGACGGACCAGATCGTCACGAGCGCCCCGCACTACGACGAAATGATCGATCGCACCCGCTGGTGGGGCCGGCAGATGCTGATCTGGGGGGTGCACGTCCATGTCGGCGTGTCGTCGCCGCACAAGGTCATTCCGATCCTCAACGCCCTGCTCGTGAAGTATCCGCACATGCTCGCGTTGTCGGCGTCGTCGCCGATCTGGGCGGGATACGACACCGGTTACGCCAGCAACCGGGCACTGATGTTCCAGCAGTTGCCCACCGCCGGTCTGCCCTACCACTTCTCCGACTGGGCGCAGTACGAACGCTTCATCGAGGATCAACTCAAATCCGGGGTCATCAACACTCCCGGTGGGATGCACTGGGACATCCGGCCCGCCCCCAAATGGGGCACGATCGAAGTGCGGGTCTTCGACGGCATCACCAACCGCGCCGAACTGGCGGCACTCGTCGCGTTCGTCCACTCGCTCGTCGTCTACTTCGACGAGTGTCTCGAGCGCGGTGAAGACCTTCCGATCCTGCAGCCGTGGCACGTCAAGGAAAACAAGTGGCGCGCGGCGCGGTACGGGCTGGAGGCGGAGGTGATCCTGGACCCCGAATGTCACGAACGCCTCGTCACCGACGACCTGCACGACCTGCTCGAGCAGATCACACCGACCGCTGCCCGGCTCGGGTGCGCCGACGAACTGGCACGGGTCGCCGACATCCCGGTGCGCGGAGCGTCGTATCAACGGCAGCGACGTCTCGCGGAGGCTACGGGAGGCGATCTCGTGGCCGTGGTGGACTCGCTGGTCGACGAACTACGGGCCTGAACGCCCCCGCCGGTCAGGTTCCGTCGCCGGGGAACTCCTCTTCGAGCAGTCCGTCCCGGCCGAGCTGTTCCCGGTAGGCGATGCGTCCCACCCGGTGCGCGATCACCGGTGCGGTCAGCACCATGAACATGCCGGCGAGCGCCATCATCCAGATATCCACCGACCCGCGCAGGATCAGCATCGCCCCGCCGAGCACGAAGAGGAGCCCGATCACCTGCGGCTTCGTCGCGGGGTGCATCCGCGAGAGGGTGTCGCGGAAGCGCACCACCCCGATCGCCGCGGTGAACGAGACGACTGCCCCGATGAGAATCAGGATGTGGCCGATCAGGTCGAGAACTGTGCTCATTGTTCGTCACGCACCCGGAAGCGGGCGATGGATACCGACCCGATGAATCCGACGAGCGCCAGCGCGACGATCGCGGGCGCGACGGTGGTGTCGCGACTGTAGACCGCCCAGACGGCGAGCCCGCAGATCGCGATCGCCAGCAGGGCGTCGACACCGACCAACCGGTCGAGCGAATTGGGGCCGCCGAAGGCCCGGTAACAGATCAGGACCGCCGACACGAACAAGAGCACGCCGGAGATCACCAGCAGCACGGTCATCAGATACTCTCCGTTCCGCTTCGCCAGGGGCTCGGCTGCCATTCGGAATCGCGCTCGAACGTCCTGATCAGGAGGCGTTCGATCAGTCGTGCCGAACGGTAGAAGTCCGACACCGCGCGGTCGGTGCTCACGTCCAGGACGTGGACGTACACGATGCGGCGCACCTGGTCGATCTCCAGAACCATGGTGCCGGGGATGTTGTTCATGATGTCCGTCCACAGTGTGAGCACCAGGTCGGACTTGATGGTCAGACGGCAGCGCAGGACACCGGTCACCGGAGGTGGCGCCGGACGGATCGCGAGCCAGCCCACGGACACCGTCGAGCGCATCGATTCGATGAAGATGTACATACCCAGCCGGACTGCCGACAACAGGTGCACTCTGCCCTCGACGGGAACGCGCGGGAGCGGTAGCAGCACCATGACGATGATCGACACGACCAGTCCGCCGAGGATGTTGGCGATACTGAAGGTGCCCCACAGCAGCACCCACACGAAGGTCATCCAGCCGAGCACGAACAGCCTGACGACGTTGGCGCGTTTCATCATCGTCCGTCACCTCCCAGCACGGCTTCGATGTACACCGAGCGGTCCAGCAGGTTCTCGGCGGCGCGGTGGCTGATATCGAGAAGCGGACCCGCGAACACCGTCAGCGACACGCCGATCGTCACGAGCCAGATGGTCGGCACGAGCATCGCGCGGGGCATCTTGCCCACGTCCTCGCGCTCCTCGAGAAGGATGTCCGTTTCGGATTCGTCGATGAGCGCGGAGGGACCGATGTCGGCGAGTTCGCCCTCGGGAGCGTCGGCGCGGGCCCGCCAGAACGCCTTCGTCCAGATCCGCGCCACGACGTACAAGGTGAGAAGACTGGTCAGCACGCTGCCGCCGACGAGCAGCCACGCGAGAACCGAGCCGTCCTCGGCGCCGGCCTGCAGCAACGCGACCTTGCCGATGAATCCGGAGAACGGCGGGATGCCGCCGAGATTGAGCGCCGGGATCAGGAACAACACTGCGAGCAGCGGGCTGGCGAGGGCGAGCCCGCCGAGGCGGCGCAGCGATGCCGAACCGGCCTGCCGCTCGATCAGGCCGACGACGAGGAACAGGGTCGTCTGCACGAGAATGTGGTGGCCCACGTAGAACACCGCGCCGGCCAGGCCCGTCTCGGACGACAGCGCGATACCGAACACCATGTAGCCGATGTGGCTGACCAGGGTGAACGACAGCAGACGTTTGATGTCGTTCTGGGCGATCGCGCCGAGAATGCCGACGACCATCGTCAGCAGGCCCGCCACCATCAGCACCCCGTCGAGTTCACCCCCGGGGAACAGCAGGGTGTGGGCACGGATGATCGCGTAGACACCCACTTTCGTGAGCAGCCCGGCGAACACGGCGGTGACGGGTGCGGGAGCGGTGGGGTACGAGTCGGGAAGCCACGACGACAACGGGAACACCGCCGCCTTGATGCCGAACGCGACGAGCAGGACGCCGAAGATCGCCGCACGGGTGCCTTCGGGCACGTCGTCCATCCGGACCGCCATCTGGGCGAGGTTCAAGGTGCCCGTCGCGGCGTAGGCGAATCCCATGCCGGCGAGGAACACCATCGACGACACCATCGACACCATCACGTACGAGACACCGGCCCGGACGCGGTCGGCGCTCGCCCCGATGGTCAACAGCACAAACGATGCCGCGAGAAGTACCTCGAATCCGACGAACAGATTGAAGAGGTCACCGGCGAGGAACGCGATGTTCACGCCCGCGGTGAGAGCGAGATAGGTCGGCAGGAAGATGGAGACCGGCTGTTGTTCGTCGCCGTCGTGGATGCCCTGCCCGACGGCGAAGAGCATCACCGACAGCAAGACGATCGCCGACACGACGAGCATCAGCGCAGCGAGACGGTCGACCACCAGGGAGATACCGATGGGTGCTTCCCACCCGCCGACCTGCATCACTTCGATGCCGTCACGGTCGGCGAAGTACAGCAGCGCAACCGCGACGACGAGCGTCGCGACCAACGCGAACACGGTGATTCCGCGCTGGGCACGCGGCCGGCGGCCGAGGATCAGGGTGACGGCGGCTGCGAGCAGCGGGATGAGGACGGGTAGCGGGATGAGGGCGGCCGAGGTCAATATCATCGGCGATCACCCTCTCCGTGTGTGTCGTCGTGCCGGTCGCTGTCCTCGCCCGAACCGCTGGTGTGCGGTTCCGCACCGCTGTGGATCGGGTCGTACGCGGAGTCGGTGGGGTCGTCGAAATCGCCGTCGTGCAGGTCTTCGTACACCTCGAGGTCCTCGATGTTGGTGAGTGCCTCGAGGGGAATCGGGTTGCCTTCGGCGTCGAAGGCGTCGCCGCTTTTGCTGGGCTCGCCGGTGAGCGGGTCGTCGGAGCGGTCGCGCACCGGCGCTTCCGCCGGACTGCGCCGCCGCGACACCAGGGTGTCTTCGGGGTCGTTCTCGATCTCGTCGCGAGCACGGAAGGTGTACGACCGGTACGTCAGGGCCAGCACGAACGCCGCGATACCCATCGTGATCACGATGGACGTCAGGATCATCGCCTGGGCCAGCGGGTCGGCCATGTCCTCGTGCAAGTCGCTCTCGGTGCCGACTATCGGGGCTTTGCCCGACGGGCCGGAGAGCGTGAGGATCAGCAGATTGATGGCGTTGCCGATGAGGAGCAGCCCCAGCAGCATCTTGATGATGCTGCGTTCGAGGAGCATGTAGACACCGCACGCGGCGAACACGCCGACGACGCCCATCAGGGTGAGGTTCGCGGTCATCATCGCTTTGCCCCCACGACCTCGGCGTCGAGTCGCGCGCCGAGACTGCGCAGCACGTCGAGGATCAGTCCGACGACGATCAGGTACACGCCGAGATCGAAGAACAGGGCGGTCACGATCTTGATGTCGCCGAGCACCGGCAGGGTGAACTGCAGGGTCGCCGACGACAGCGCCGGGGCGCCGAGCAGCACGGACACCAGGGCCGTGCCGGCGGCGATGGTGAGACCGAGACCGAGGATCTTTCCGGCGTCGATGGGAACCGCCTCTCCGAGCTCGTAGCGTCCTCCGGCCAGGTAACGCAGCACGAGCGCCAAGCCTGCGACGAGCCCGCCGGCGAAACCGCCACCGGGGGCGTTGTGCCCGGAGAAGTAGAAGTACACCGACAGCACCATCATGGTGGGAAACACCAGACGGGTCGTGACCTCGAGGACCAGCGACCGGTATCGCGGATCGATGAGGTCACCGCCCAGCAGCCACGTCGTGTCGTTGTTTGCCGATGCCGCATCGAGCTGCGCGGCGGGCGCATCCGACACGCGGGGTGCGGTGCCGAAGCGGCGGGTTCGGAACACCAGGCTGGCGACGCCCGTCGCGGCGACCAGCAGCACCGAGATCTCACCGAGGGTGTCCCAGGCGCGGATGTCGACGAGGAGCACATTGACGACGTTCTTGCCGTCGCCCATGTTGTACGCGGCGTCGGGAAGCAGCAACGAGATGGGGTCGGCGCTGCGCGCGGCGACCGCGTAGACACCGATACCCGTCACGACCAGGCCGACTGCGATGCCGAGCAGTGCCCGCGGCAGCCTGCTCTGGGCATCGGTTGCCGGGTCGGACTCGGGAGGCAGCTTCCGCAGCACCAACACGAACATCACGAGGGTGACGGTCTCGACGAGGAACTGCGTCAAGGCGAGGTCGGGCGCTCCGTGCATCGCGAAGAGCAGACCGAGACCGTAGCCGGTGACGCCGACGACCAGAACGCCGCCGAGGCGGTTGCGCAGCACGGTTGCGGTGATCGCGGCACCGGCGACGATTACGCCGACCGCCAGCTCCCACGGGGTGTCCCAGAGGCGCGTCTCCGGCATGGTGCCCACCCCGAACACGAACATGAGAATGGTCGGGAGCAACGTGAGCGTGACGAGGATCGTCGCCTGGGTGAGCGGCAGCGAACCCCGCTGGAGGAAGCCGGTGAGCCGCAGCGACAACAGGTCCATGCCGCGCAGCGTCGCGTCGTACATCCGGTCGGCGTTGCCGAGGGGCGGATGCTCGAACTTGAGTCGCGCGATGGTCCGGTGCGCGAGGAACAGTGCCGTACCGCCCGCGATCACCACTGCCGTGAGACCCAACGGCAACGTCGGCCCGTGCCACAGCGCGAGATGGTAGGTCTTCGAGAGCCCGGACGGCAGCGTGTCGGCGTACGGGGTGACCAGCCCGTCGATCCACGACGCGCCGAACCCGGCGGCGAGACCGGCGACGGCAAGCGCGGTGGGCGCCGACATCAGCAGCCACCCGGGAGCGTGCACGTTCTGCACCGCGGGACTCGGGCGCTTGAGTTGCTTGCGGCCGAACGCACCCCAGATGAACCGGATGCTGTAGGCGAGCGTGAGGATCGAACCGACCACGATGCCGGCGGTGGTGGCCACCCTCGCCCACTCGGGCAGGACGTCGGCGACGAGTGCGCCCTCGAGCGCAGCTTCCTTCGCGACGAAGCCGATGAGCGGTGGTAGACCGGCCATGCTGGCAGCGGCCAGCACCGCGACTCCGGCGAGCAGCGGCATCGCCTTGCCGAGGTGGGCGAGCTTGCGGATGTCGCGGGTGCCCGTCGAGTGGTCGATGACGCCCACGACCATGAACAGGCACGCCTTGAACATCGCGTGCGCGATCACCATGGTGAGCCCGGCCAGTGCCGCTTCACGACTGCCGATCCCGACGAGTGCGGTGAGGAAGCCGAGCTGACTGACCGTGCCGAACGCGAGGATCAGTTTGAGGTCGAAGGCCCGGAACGCTCGCCAGCCGGCGAGGATCATCGAGGCGAGACCGAGACCGATGACGATCGGTCGCCATGCGGCGCTGTCCGCGAAGCCGGGCGCCAGCCTTGCGACGAGGTAGATGCCGGCCTTGACCATGGCGGCGGCATGCAGGTAACCGGACACCGGGGTGGGTGCCGCCATCGCGCCGGGCAGCCAGAAGTGCAGGGGGACCACGGCCGACTTCGACAGCGCGCCGATGAGGACGAGCACGATGGCAACCCCCGCGAGCCAACCGTGCGGAGCAGCCTCCACGACCGCCGACAGGTTGTAGCTGCCCACCATCTGCCCGAGGATGATGATGCCGACGAGCATTGCGAGACCGCCGGCGGTCGTGACCAGGAGCGCCTGCGTCGCCGCACGGCGGCTCGATGCTCGCTCCGCGTAGTGGCCGACCAGCAGGAACGACAACACGGTCGTCAGTTCCCAGAAGGTGTAGAGCAGCAGCATGTTGTCGCTGACGACCAGGCCGAACATCACTCCGGCGAAGGCGACCATCTCCGCGGCGAACAGCCCGAGCCGAGGTTCGTCGTCGTCGAAGTAGCGGGAGCAGTAGAGCAGGATCAGCGATCCGATGCCGAGCACCAGCAGGCACATGATCGAGGCGAGCGCATCGAACCGGAGGTCGATATCCATCGACAGCGAGGTCGCCCACGGGATCTGCACCCGCTGCTCGGTTCCCCAGTTCGCGATGACCCAGCCCAGGCTGCCCAGCGGCACGAGTGCCAGCGGCAGGAAGGCGTTTCTCCCCATGACTCTGACCAGAGACGGCGCCAGCAGAGCGGCAACCGCGTGAGCGAAGAGTATGGCGAGCAAAAGGCACTCCGTCGGGGTCGAGCCAGGCGGCGGTGTCTGACTGTGCGGCGTAACACGTTTGTCAAGAAATACGGCACAATGCCGAAACGCGGGACGCCCCGACATGCGTTCGTTCTGCCTCTAGTAGGCGAAACGGAATGAGTCCATCTTAACGGTTGGCTTCGCACGCTTGCGAATCGGGTGGAAACGCCCTTCGCATCACGTGCCTGCGCGGTTCGCCGAATTGGATGTACCTGTCATCGAATTGGAGAGTCGCCCGGGCACCCGATAGGCCGATCGGGCTACCGCACCTGCCACGCACACGCGCCGACGGTCGCGGCGAGCGCGAGCACGATCCACCGTGGGTCGGCCGGCAACACCCACACCGCTCCGATCACTGCCGCGGCCGGCACGGGGAGCGCGAGCCCCAGCGCCGCGATCGATGCCGATCCCGGCAGTGACGCGGTGAGGGCGAGACCGGTCCCGGCGGCGACGAGCGCGGCACGCACCACGAGCGGAATTCCCTCGCCGATCTCTTCGGGAAACCAGACCGCGGCCACGGACACGACCATCGCGACCGCGAATCCGGCGAGTGGGCTGGGGAAGTACCGGGCGAGACGAACCCCCACGAGTACGGCACCGACCGTGACCAGGAGAACCCACCGAGGTGCGCCCGCCCACAGTTCGACAACGATCGGATATCCCGCAGCGACCGCCCCGGTGGCGGCGAGCACGAACCGGTCGTTGCCCGGCGGGAGGAGGCGGGCGGTGATCTCGGCTGCGATCACGATCGCAAGGAGGGCCACAACCACGACGAGCCACATCCGCACGGCGGTTTCGGCCTCCTGCGACGTGACGAGATCAGCGAGAAGCCGGTAGCCGAGCGTGAGGACACCGGCTGCCACGACCGCGATGACGGACACCCGTGGGTCCAGCCGTTGCACGCGCATCCCGGGCCGGGCGGTAATCGCGGCGCCGACCAGCGTGACGAGTGCGAGCACCAACAGCCACTGCGGCACTGTCCAGCGCATCACCGCGACCGGCACCACCGCACCCACGGCCGCTGCCGTGAGAAAAGCCGACCAGGCCCCGGCGACGAGCGCCCACTGGCCGCTCGCCGAACCCCACGCCCCGGCGGCCGCCGAGCCGAGCAGCACACCGGTGGTCGCGGCCGCCACGAATCCCACGACGGCGAGCGTCTCGGACGATGCGTCGACCGGAACGATGTACCGCACCGAGCCGAGCACCAGAACGGCACCCGCCCCGATCGCCCACGCGGTCCGCCGCGAACCCGACCGCTGCAGCCCGGTCGCGGCCAGCACCGCGAGCACAGCGGTGATCACCGGCGTGTAGTCGTTGCTCGTACCCGCGGGCAGGACGGAGTCACCGACGGCGAGCACCATGACGGCCGCCGCCGCAGCAGCGACCGCGGCGAGCGTGGACACCGGATCGGCGAGCCGCACGGCCGTCGAGGCGGGAGACACGTCAGCGACCCTCGGCGTACGTGCGCAGGTGCTCGACCTGCACCGGGTCGAGTGACGGACGCACCTTGTCGCGCGCCACGGCCATGTCCTCGGAGGCCACCACCGCGGCATCCACGTTGCGGCGCATCGCGGCGAGCGCGGCCTCACGCAACAGTGCGGAACAATCCGCCGCCGAATACCCGTCGAGTTGCCGGGCGAGGTCCCCAAGGTTCACGTCGTCGGCCAGCGGGACGGACCGGCCGGCCGTTTCGAGGATGGCGGCGCGGGCCTCGGCGTCGGGCGGCGGTACGAACACCAGCCGTTCGAGCCTGCCGGGACGCAGCAGTGCCGGATCGATGAGATCCGGACGGTTCGTCGCGGCCACCACGACGACGTCCCGGAGCGGTTCCACGCCGTCGAGCTCGGTCAGCAGTGCCGCGACGACCCGATCCGCGACACCCGAATCCGAACTCTGCCCGCGCCGCGGTGCGAGTGCGTCGACCTCGTCGAGGAACACGAGCGCCGGGGCGGAGTTGCGGGCACGCTGGAAGAGTTCGCGCACGGCCTTCTCCGACGCACCGACCCACTTGTCCATCAGCTCGGCGCCCTTGACCGCGTGCACACTCAGCTGTCCGGTGCCGGCGAGTGCCCGGACCAGGTAGGTCTTGCCACAGCCGGGCGGCCCGTAGAGCAGCACACCTCGCGGCGGATCGACCC
Source organism: Rhodococcus sp. NPDC060084 (assembly GCF_042730335.1). Lineage (NCBI taxonomy): Bacteria > Bacillati > Actinomycetota > Actinomycetes > Mycobacteriales > Nocardiaceae > Rhodococcus > Rhodococcus sp. NPDC060084. The sequence continues at coordinate 17,446 of NZ_JBHWWX010000011.1, read as the reverse complement.
CGAGCCGGGCGAACGAATCGGGATGCTGCAACGGCCACAGCACGGCTTCCGTCAGTGCCTGCTTGGTTTCGACCATGTCACCGACGTCGTCGAGGCTGACGCTGCCGATCGCGAGCTCCTCGGTTCCCGATCGCGACAGCGGGCGGATGACCTCGAGGGCACCGATCAGGTCGTCCTGGGTGAGTTTCGGCTCGTCCGCGGCGCGGCTCGCGCGGGAGGCCGCGCGGAGTGCGGCCTCGCGGCACAGTGCGGCGAGGTCCGCGACGACGAAGCCCGGGGTACGGCCGGCGACTGCCGGCAGGTCGAGGTCTGCCGACGGAACCGTGCGCAGCAGCACCTCGAGCAACGCGCGTCGCGTGGTGCCGTCGGGTAGTGGCAGCGACAGCTCACGATCGCAGATTTCGGGCGCGCGGACCCGGGCGTCGAGGTCGTCGGGATGGGCGGTCGTGACGACGAGTGCGACACCGGGGGTGTCCACCGCGCGCCGGAGTTCCTCCAGGATCAGCGTGGCGACGGGCTCGGCGTCGGAGGGAAGAAGCGCATCGGCATCGGTGACCAGCAGGACGCCACCACTGCGGACGTCCTGTGCGGCGGCGGCGACGCGGCGCAGGCGCTCGTCGGCCGCGAGCGCGCCGATGCCGGGACCGTCGAGTTCGAAGACCCGCCTGCTCGCGAGGACCGAGCGCACGAACGTCGCTTTGCCGACGCCGGCGGGGCCGGTCACCAGTACGCCCAGGTGCGGCGACGCACCGAGCGTCCGGAGCAGTTCGGGTTCGTCGAGCGCGAGGGTGAGCCATTCGCTGAGCTTGGCGACCTGCGGCTGTACGCCGACGAGGTCTTCCACCGGAGGCGGCGGAGGAGCGGGGGCCGGGTCGGGAGTGCGGGTGATCCCCGCGTCGTGGACGACGGCGGGAGCGGTGCCCCCACCGGTTCCGGCGCCACTTCGCCACGTGACCGCGCTGTTGGGCTGCACGCTCACCGGACCCTGAGGATCGACCGTGGTCACGGTGAGCAGTTCCGACGTCCACGCGACCCCGAACGTCCGGGACAGCGTCCGCGTCGTGTCGGCACTGCTCGTTCCCGGACCGAGGTCACGGGGGAGAAGCGAGACCGCGTCACCGACGGTGAGGACCTTGCCGAGCAGCGCCTGTCGCAACGTGGCGTCGGAAATCGACTGTCGCGCGAGTGCAGATCCGGTGACCGTCACGGTGCGGGCGCCATACACGGTGACGGATTCGACGACGACCGTGGCGTCCTCACGGAGTCCGGTGTTCGACAGCGTCACGTCGTCGAGCAGGATCGTGCCGGTGGGTGTCCCGGGTGGCGCGAGCCCCGCGACCGCGGCGGTGCGCCGTGCCCCCACCAGCGCGATCGCGTCCCATTCCCGGATCCCCAGAGCGGCGAGAGCCTCCGCGTGGAGGCGGACGACGCCGCGGCGCGCGTCGGCCGCGGAGGTGTTGAGTCGGACGGTCAGCGCGAGTTGTGGAGAGGTCACGCGCCGAGCCTAGAACGTGCTCACTCCCCGCGGGGACGACGCAGGCCCAGGCGCGTCGCCGACCGTGCTGTCGTGGTCACCCGGCGGGCGCCCGCGCGGTGTGGCCGAGCGGCACGGGTTCGGGCACGGATCGCGCGTCGTTCCGCCGGTTTGATGTCCCATGTCTCGGGCCGCGCCGCGACCCAACGCTTGGATCGGATGGCGAAGGGGATGTGCAGCAGGTAGACGCCCACGAGCACGATCATCAGGACGAACGGGTAGGTGACGAGCGCAGCAGCCGCGACGGCGACGAGGGCGAGGAGCAGCACGGCCAGCCGCGCGGGCACCGATGCGGACTTCATCGCGAGGGTAGGTACCCGGCTGACGATCAGGGCCGCCGATATCAAGGTCCACACCGCGACGAGCGGCATCGACGACCACCAGCCGTCACCCCACTGGATGTAGGCGGCGACCGGAGCGAGCGCGACGAGCGCGCCCGCAGGGGACGGCACGCCCACGAAGTACTCGCGTGCGTACGCCGGCACGCTGTCGTCTTCGAGCAGTGTGTTGAATCGGGCCAGTCGCAGCACGATGCTCACTGCGTACAGCAACGCGACGATCCAGCCGAACGCGCTGCCGTCGAGCAGCGTCACGTACAGGACGAGTGCGGGCGCGACACCGAAGGCGATGGCGTCGGACAACGAATCGAGTTCGGCGCCGATCTTGCTGGTCGCATCGAGCATGCGCGCGATGCGGCCGTCCAGCGAATCGAGGACGGCGGCAGCGCCGACAAGTCCGATGGCGGTGCCGAGTTGTCCGTCGAGTGCGAACTTCACCGCCGACAGACCCGCCGACAACGCGAGAATCGTGATGACACTGGGGAGTAGGCGGACCACCTGCGGCCGGTTACGGGTCTTCCGAACCGGGGCCGGGCGGACTGCCGGACCGGGAGGATTCACGACAGCGGCGTAGTCGGCAACTGCGCGATCACCGTCTCGGCGCCGATTGTGCGCTGGCCGCGCTCGACGAGCAGTGTGCTCCCGGGCGGGAAGTAGGTATCGACGCGCGACCCGAAGCGGATGAGGCCGTACGTGTCGCCGATCGGAAGGGTGTCGCCGATCTGTGCGTCGCACACGATCCGGCGGGCGAGCAGGCCGGCGATCTGCACGACCACGACCTCGCACCCGTCCCGTGTTTCGAGCAGCATGCTGTTGCGCTCGTTCACTTCGCTCGCATCGGCGAGGTCGGCGGAGAGGAACTTGCCCGGCGTGTGCACGACCTTTCGTACGGTGCCGCCGACGGGGCTGCGCTGTACATGCACGTCCAGCACCGACAGGAAGATGCTCACCCGCGGGCGGGGCTCTGTGCCGAGGCCGAGTTCGGCGGGAGGCGCTGCGGTATCGACGAGCGCGACCTCGCCGTCGGCGGGAGCCACGACGACGCCGACCCGGTTCGGCGGTACCCGATGCGGATGCCGGAAAAAGGTGGCTGTGGCAGCCGCAGACGCCAGGCCGGCGCGCCGCACCCACTTGTGGCGGCGGCCGAGAGCGGCTAACGCCAGGGGCGCGGCGACGAACGGGACGCCTCCGGGGTGGAGCGGCGGAATCACGTGCCGGACCAGATCGACGACGTGGGCTATACCGCTGGTGGGGGGTTCTCCGGCGGGGGACGGCTTACGTGCCACGGCTCCTCTTATGTGTCGCGTTCGGTGTGTCGCCACGGCCGGGGGCCGCGGGCTACCCGGCCGCAAGGCCTTGGGCTACCACAGGGTACGTGAGCGACGTCGGGGATGCGCGGAGCCGAAGCGTCAGACGGTGGCTCCGGCTTCGACCTCGTTCTTGATGCGTGCGAGGGTCGCGTTCATTCCCTGGATCATGTCGTCGTCGAACGGTTCGCTGCCCCCCAGAACGTATTTGATGAGGGTCTGCGACACCTTGCTGGTGCCCTGCGGTGCTTCGCGACGCTGCACGATCCGCGTTCCGGTCGCCGTGGGCTCCAGGGTGAACGACCAGATCGACCGGTTCTCGTTGATGCGGAACCGCAGTTCGCGTCCGGGTTCGAAGGCGATGACCTTCGAGGTGGTGGGCCACACGAGCAGGCCCTTCTTGTTGATGTTGATCGTTTTGGTGCCGCGCGCGACGGTGCCACCCCGAATGATCATTTTTCGGCACTGAGGGCTCCACTCGCCCATGCGCTTCAGGTCGGAGATCACACTCCATACGCGCTCGGGTGATGCGGCGATGTCGACGGTGGCTTCGAGGGTCTGGGACACGGGGGACTCCTGTGCTCGTCGGTTCGGTTCCGGTCTACCGGCGCCGATATCTGATACTTCCGGTTACAGATGTGCGTCGATCGTAGCGGACATTGTGTCGCGGGTCACCGGCGCGCCTCCGGGCGTGGCGACGTAGCCGGGTCATCGCAACCGCCGGTGAGGCGAAGGAATGCGCCGAGTTCGGCGAGCGCGTCGGGAGTTGTCGGAAGGTAGTCGGTCAGAACTCCCGATTGCACGACGATCGCGCACCACTGCCCACGCGACAGAGCCACGTTCAGCCTGTTCCTCGACAAGAGAAACGACATGCCCCGAGGAACGTCCTCGAGCGCAGACGCGGTCATCGATACCAGGACCACCGCCGCCTGTCGCCCTTGGAATTTGTCGACGGTTCCGACGGGGACGCGCTCGAGACCGGCAGCGGACAGTGCCGTGCGGATGGAGGCGACCTGCGCGTTGTACGGCGCCACGACGAGGATGTCGGCCTCGTCGAGGGGACGCGCCGGCATATCGGGGTCGCCCGTCCATGCAGCACCCAGCAACTTGTCGACCTGCCTGACGATTTCTGTGCTCTCCTCCTCGGAGCAGGTGGCGTTGCCCCGATGGTCGACCCGGACCGTGTGGACGCCGGGCAGCACCCCGTCGAGTGCCCGCGCGGACGTCACCTCTGTCTTGGACAGCAGTCTGCCGTCGTACGACAGGTCGGACACTCGCGCGCAGAGGTCCGGATGCATGCGCCATGTCAGCGACAGGAAGTAACCGCGCTCCGCGGGGAGTGCGCCGTGTCCTTCCGCGAGCCACCCGAGAGCGGATTCGTCCACCGCTTCCGGATGTGTCCCCTGGCTGACCTGGGGCAACTGCTGGGGGTCGCCGAGGAGCAACAGGTTCTGTGCGGCGCGAGCGACCGCAACCGTGTTCGCCAGGCAGAACTGTCCCGCCTCGTCGACGACGAGCAGATCGAGACTGCCGGGCTCGATGCACTGCGGGTTGGTGAAATCCCATGCCGTACCGCCGACGACGCATCCACCCTCGCTCGCGTTCAGGTACGAGGCCACACTCCGGGCATCGGGCACCGCGGTCCACGCCGGGTCGGCGGTCTTGGTTTTGGCCTTCACCACCCGGTCTCCGGGGACGCCGGCAGCGACGATGCCGTCCAGCATGTTCTCGACCACCGAGTGCGATTGGGCAACCACGCCGATGCGCCATCCGTGTTCGCGCACCAGCGCTGCGACGACCCGCGATCCGGTGTAGGTCTTTCCGGTGCCGGGCGGGCCCTGCACCGCCAGGTACGACTCGTCGAGGTCGAGAACCGCGGCGGTGATCGCTGCCGCGAAATCGGCGTCCTCGACCTCGGGCAGTCCGGCCCCCGACCGGGTACGCGGCGGGATGCGGCGCAGCACGTCCACGGCCGCCGTGCGGGGGAGTGTGGGCAGTTGGTCGCACATTGCCGAGGCGGCCGATTCGATCGCAGCCTCGAGGCTGGTCGACGGGATCGGGCTTCCGGGCGTCACCGCCATCGGCAGCGACGAGTGCTCGTCGCCCTGCAGCAGTTCCTCGACGACGAGCGCATCGTGGAAATGCGGGTCGACCGTCCGTTCCACCACCTCGGCGCTCGACCACGACCGAGTGCCCGCGCCTCCGCTGGGCAGTCCCTCCGGGCCGGGAGACTCGTACAGCAGGAACACCTTGTCCTTCGGCCGCAGTGTGCTTCCGGTATCGAAATCGCCGACGAGACGGACGCGCCGTCGCAATTTTCGCTGTCGCGGCGTGGCCTTGTGCCAGTCGGCGTCGAGCGTGACCGACGACGCGATCAGGGTGTCGCCGGTGTCGGCCCATTCGTCCGCCGGCGCCGCCAGCCGATCGAAATGCGCCCACCAGAACGGTTTCCGCTCACGGCGGTGGTATCCGAGCGAGGCCGCCATGAGCGCGGCCGCTTGCTGGTCGTGGGTGCGATTGCCCGTCGTTGCGTCGCCCGCGTAGGCGAAAAGACGCGTTTCCTCCGGGCGCGGTTCGGCTTCCGGCCTCGCTTCATCGTGGACAGCGCCCGTCGGCGCGATGCCGTGTTCGCGGGCCCGGTCGAGCAGCCAGTTCCGCAATTTCACCGTGGAGACGCAATCGGCCTCGTTGTATGCGGCAATGGAGTCGAGCATCTGCTGCGCCCGATCCGACAGTCCTGCGTCGCGCAGGTCGCAGTAGTCGGCGTACGCGACGATCGAGGCACCGGCATCGACCACGTCTCCTCCGCGGCCGTCCATGTACAGCGGTTCGAGCTTCTTGATGCTGTACGACGATGCTCCGATCCGGATCGACCCCCGCACAAGGGGATACAGGTCGACGAGTACGCCGTCACGTAGGAGTTGGTCGACCGCGTCTTCTCCGGCTCCGTGCCGCCCGGCCAGTCGGAGCAACGCAGACTTCTCGTATGCCGCGTAGTGGTAGACGTGCATTCTCGGGTGTTTCCGGCGGCGTTCGGCGACGTATTCGAGAAAGTCGAGCAGCGCCCGTCGCTCGTCGCTGCGGTTGTGCGCCCAGAACGGGCGGAAGGCAAGGGTTCCTGCGCGGCCTTCGACGACTCCGAACAGATACTCGAGCCCCCAGTCCGGGTTGCCGTCCTCGCACCACAGCGGATCGCCTTCGAAGTCGAAGAAGATGTCGCCGTCGTCGGGTGCGGGAAGCGAGCCGAGAGGAGCGGCGTCGAATACCTCGGCGAACGGGGTACCCGTCCGCTCTTGCGTGAGCTGTGCCCTGGCTTGCGCACGCAGCGATCCGAATGCCCGGTGCGACAACCCTTCCACCGGCTCGCTCCGCGCGGCGAGGTCGTCGATGGTCGACACCCCGCCGGTGCGCAGGCGTGCGCGCTGGGTGGCCCGCATCCCCGCGACGAGCAGGAGGTCGCGGTGCGTCCGGAGATGTGAGCGGCACGTGTCGCATCGTCCGCAGGCAGTGTGGTGCCCCGCTTCCCACCGGGCGGGTGCGCCGACGCGGCGGTGCTCGTCGACGAGTGTCTCCAGATGGGCACGCCGACGCTTGTATACCGGGGCGATATCGGCGTACGAGTGGGAGGACACGATTCCTTGACCGAGAATCAGACGGGTGTGCGTGGCGACGGGCACCCCGCTGCCCTCGAGTGCATCGGCGTACGCGGCGAGTTGCAGCAGCGCCTCGACCTTGGCGTGCCGGGAGAGCTTGGTGTCGTATACCGCGTAGGCGTCGCCTTCCCGGACGAGGAAATCGCAGAACCCGACGAGGCGCCCGTCGAAGAACGCGCCCTGGTAGACGACGGGGGCACCGTCGCGGACGGCCGAGAGGGTGGCATGGGCAGCCTCGGCCAGCCCACCTGTCGTGTACTCGGGGCGGGGGATCTCGACGACGCCCGACCCGTGTTCGGCACGGAAGTCGGCAAGGATCCGCTGTTCGTGACGACTGCCGAGTCGCGCGGTGCGTTCGAGCATCGGATCGTCGGCAGCCGGGGCCTGCTGCGTGAGCCCGAGAACGGCGTCGAGTTCGCAGAGCACGGCGAACTCGCACGAGGCTGCGGCAGCGAGATCGCGGGCACTGTAGACCAGTACGTTGTCGAGCAGGAACATCGCGCGCCGCCTCCCCCGTGTGATGTCACCGACTATCGCAGAGACCGCCGACACGGTTGCCGTTGTGTCGGCGCCGTTGCGGTGAGAGCATCTATCCCAAAATGGAGAATACGATTCTTGGGAGGCTCGTGTGACGTCAGACGGAGTGGTCCGGCAGCAGCGGCGGGGTCGGGCGATCGCCATGACCGCAGAGGAGATCGACGCCTTTCTCTCGGAAGAGAGGACGTGCCGGGTCGCGACCGTCGGTAAGGACGGCAGTCCGCATGTGGCTCCGCTGTGGTTCGTGTGGGACGGGACTTTCGTCTGGCTCAATTCGGTGGTGCGAAGCCAGCGGTGGACCGATCTCGAGCGCGATCCGCGTATTGCCGTCGTCGTCGACGGCGGGGTCGAGTTCGGAGACCTGCGGGGAGTGGAGATCCGAGGCGCCGTACGGGCTGTCGGTGATGTGCCCCGCGGAACGGATCCGGACGGCACGCTTCACGGGGTCGAACTGGCGTTCGCCCGGAAATACACGGGCAGAGACGAATTCGTTGCCGACGGGCGGCATGCCTGGCTCCGGGTCACCCCCGAGTCGATCGCCAGCTGGGACTTCCGTAAGTTCCGCCGGGGCCACTGAGAGCGCGTACGTGCCGCAGGGCGTGCGCGTGCGACGGGCTCTCGATGCCGAGCACCGTTCGGGTGAGGAGTACGAGTCCCCACGGTCCGATCACCCAGATCGGCCACGGGTAGGCCAGCGAGGTCGTGGCGAGCGAGACGAGTACCCAGACCAGGACGTTGATCGCGCCCACACTCGCCCATATGGACCACTCGATGCGCTGGTGTGCCGAAAGCCGGCGGCGGGAGCGGCCGGCCGCCGAGGGGCGTTCCGGCGACATGCTCACCGGAAGGCCGGTGAACTGTTCGCGTGCTTCGGCGACGGTGTCGGACGCGTAGATACGGGCTGCTCGCCGGTCGAATTCGTCGACCGTCAGGCGACCGGCGCCGACATGACGGACGAGTTCGTCGACGTACCGCGCGCGCTCGGGTTCTGATATCCGCAGATTCTCGGTGGACATGGGGTCCTCCAGGAGGATTCCGAGGGAGATTCCATTGTGGAATGTCGGTGTGTCCATGGTGGATATGTCACAGTGGAATGTCAACCCCTCGACGACAGGAAAAACGCATGGCCGGACGTCCCCTCAACGCCACAGCGGCGTCCCTCCTGGGGTTTCTCCACGAAGGCCCCAAAACGGGTTGGGACCTTGTCACCACGGCGCAGGAGCGAATCGGGAAGTTCTGGTCGCTCACCACCAGCCAGGTCTATCGAGAACTCTCGGCGATGGAACGCGACGGCCTGATCGAAGCGGGAGAGACGGGACCGCGAGCCCGCAAGCCCTACGCTCTCACCGACGACGGCCGGCGCGCGTTCGCCGACTGGCTCGAGCGTGATCCCGGGCCGGAGAACATCCGGCATCCCCTTCTGCTCACCGTGGCTTTCGCCGAGCATCTGCCGGCGCACAGGCTGGTCGAGATCCTCGCCCACTATCGGGCCGAGCACGAACGGCAACTCTCCGAGTACGAACAGTTGCTGGCAAGCCACGTACTGCCGGACTATCCGGCCGCTACCGTCGAATTCGGCATCGCGTACGAGCGCGCGGTCCTGAGCTGGCTTCGCGGCATGGACGAGCGACTCGGCGGAGGGGTCAACGCAGCGGATCGAAATACGCCGACAACGGATCCTGATGTCCGGTAATCGCATTCGCCAGCATCCGGCCCGTCATCGGTCCCAGCGCGACGCCCCACATGCCGTGCCCGCCCGCAACGAAGACCCGAGGTGAACGTGTGCCTCCGATCAGGGGCAGGCCGTCGGCGGTGCAGGGCCTCGAACCCACCCACTCCTCGTGCCGCCGGTCCCAGTCGATCCGCGGCAGGAGCGGACGGGTCGCGTCGACGATCGCCGTGATCCGCCGCGGATCGAGCGGGGCGTCGGGACTGCGGAACTCCATCATTCCGGCGATGCGGAGCCGGTCGTGCAGCGGCGTGCACGCCACGCGCTGGGCAGGGAAGTAGACGGGATGGTCGAGTGGCTCCTCCGGACGAACGGTGAAGCTGTAACCGCGCCCGGCCTGCACTCGCGTGCGGACACCGAACGGACGCGCGAGCGCATCGAGCCGCGCTCCGGTTGCGAGCACGACGGCATCGGCGGCCGCCCGCCGCCCGTCCGCCGAGACGGCCTCGACCGTGCCACCCGAGTCGCGTACCGCCGTCACCTCGTAGCCCGCCACCACCTCTCCGCCCCGGACGCGAACGGACTCGGCGAGCGCCGACATGAAGCGGGGCGGATCGAGGAACCGCTGCCCCCGGATGCGCAACCCCGCGCACACCGGGTCGCCGAGCGCCGGGGCCAGCGCGTGCAGGCTGTCCGCATCCAGCAGATCGAAGTCGACCTCTCCGCCTGCTGCCCGTGAGTGGTCCAACTCCGTTATCAGGTGGTCGCGGTCGGATTCGCTCGTGAACGCGGCGAGGAACGGGTCTGCCTGCCGTGTCCGTTCGGCCACGCCGCCGGCTGCGAGGACGTCGTACGCCTCGGTTGCGATCCGGTCGGTGCGGGCGAAGATCTCCGCCGAGCGCTTCCAGCGCCGCGTGGTGCAGTGCCGGGCGAAATCCGCGAGAAACCGCAGAAGCCGCAGGTCCGTGGTGAAAGGCACGTATACCGGCGATGACGGCGTGAGCACCGAACGAAGCCCGTACCTCAGCACGGACGGTTCCGGCAGCGGCAATGTCAGTGCCGGGGCGAGCCAACCGGCATTGCCCCACGAGGCGTCGGCTGCCACGCCGGTACGGTCCAGCACCGTCACCTCGAGGTCGTGTTCCTGGAGGAACCACGCCGTCGACAGCCCGACCATGCCCGCGCCGACAACCACCACCCGACGAACTGCCATGACGCACTCCCGTCGTTCGAGTGACCCCGCCACCATGATGGACCCCGGCGGCGCGCGCCGCGAATCGCGGTGAGCAACGGGAGTGTTACTGCCGGGTAACGAGTTTCGCCGGAGACCGGTGTCGCGGGGGATTGTCGGTTACGGTCGGCGCAGTCCCATGCGCGAAGGGTTGTTGCCGATGCCGCTCTACGAATACCGCTGCGTCGACTGCGGTCCGTTCGACGTATCCGCTCCGATGAGCGCCGTCCGCCCCACCACCGCGTGCCCCGCGTGTGCCGCCGAGTCACCGCGCGCGGTGACCGCGCCGCGACTCGGGCGCGGCCGCACGGCGGCGATGCGCGTGCTCGATTCCACCGCGCGCACCGCGTCCGAACCCGCTGTGGTGTCGGGTGCGATACCCGGTCGTCCGCGCACGCCGCCGCGTCCGGTCACCACCGATCCTCGTCATCGAATGCTTCCCCGGCCCTGACCGGCCGAAATACGGCTCGCACCCCCGGTCGCTCAGCCCCCGGTGCTCACTCCAGGAGGTTCCCTTGCCCGACGTCATCTTCCCGCTCGACTCCACTCGCAAGTTCACCGAGCAGGAGAAGATCGGCCACAACCGTTGGCACCCCGACATTCCGCCCGTCGCGACGGTCAAGCCGGGAGACTCGTTCCGGGTGCACTGCCGCGAGTGGTTCGACGGGGAGATCCACAACGACGACAGCGCCGACGACATCCGCAATGCTCCGCTGCACACCGTGCACGCGTTGTCCGGGCCGTTCGCGGTGGAAGGTGCGAAACCCGGGGATCTGCTGATCGTCGACATCCTCGACCTCGGGCCGATCCCGCAGGAGGATTCCGGGCCGTTGGCCGGACAGGGCTGGGGGTACACCGGCATCTTCGCCAAGCCGAACGGCGGCGGGTTCCTCACCGACCAGTTCCCCGACGCGTACAAGGCGGTCTGGGATTTCTCCGGTCAGACGGCAACGAGCCGGCATATTCCGCACGTGTCTTTCACGGGCATCGTGCACCCGGGACTGATGGGCACGGCCCCGTCGCACGACCTGCTCTCGACGTGGAACACCCGTGAGGCCGCGCTGATCGCGACGGACCCGGATCGTGTTCCGCCGCTGGCACTTCCGCCGGAGCCGAACGGGGCGATTCTCGGTGCTCTGACAGGCCCCGAGTTCGATCGGGTCGCGGGGGAGGGCGCTCGTACCGCACCGCCGCGCGAGAACGGCGGCAACCAGGACATCAAGAACCTCACCAAGGGCAGCCGTATCTTCTACCCCGTCTTCGTCGACGGCGCGAACCTCTCGGTCGGCGACCTGCATTTCTCGCAGGGCGACGGCGAGATCACGTTCTGCGGCGCCATCGAGATGGGCGGGTTCATCGACCTGCGCGTCGACATCATTCCGGGCGGGATGACGACCTACGGCGTCAGCGAGAACGCGATCTTCATGCCGGGCAACACCGACCCGCAGTTCTCGGAGTGGCTGGCGTTCTCCGGAACGTCGGTGACGCTCGACGGTGAACAGCGGTACCTGGATTCGCAACTGGCGTACCAGCGCGCGTGTCTGCACGCCATCGACTACCTCACCAAGTTCGGTTACACCCCGGAACAGGCCTATCTTCTGCTCGGCGCCGCGCCCATCGAAGGCAGATTGTCGGGAGTCGTCGACATCCCGAACTCGTGCGCGACCGTCTACATCCCGACCTCGATCTTCGACTTCCCGGTCTCCCCGAGCGTCGACGGCCCGTTCCGGATCGATCCCGGTGCGGGGGCGCCCCGCTCGCCGGCGTAAACACGTCCTAAGATCCCGTTCGAAAGTTCTGCTGCCGAAGGGGACAAGAATGAGCACACACGTCGAACAGCGTGAGTTCCAGGCCGAGACGCGCCAACTGCTCGATCTGATGATCCACTCGATCTACTCCAACAAGGACACGTTCCTTCGTGAGTTGATCTCCAACGCCTCCGATGCGCTGGACAAGCTCCGGCTCGAGTCCTTCCGCGACAAGGATCTGCAGGTCGACACGTCCGACCTGCACATCGAACTCGCGGTCGACAAGGAGGCCCGCACCCTCACGGTCCGGGACAACGGCATCGGCATGACGCGCGACGAAGTCGTCGATCTGATCGGCACGCTCGCGCGTTCGGGCACCGGTGAACTGCGGCAGAAGTTGCGCGAAGCCAAGGACGCCGCCGCATCCCAGGAACTGATCGGCCAGTTCGGCATCGGTTTCTACGCCTCGTTCATGGTCGCCGACAAGGTCACGCTGCTCACCCGCAAGGCGGGCGAAGCCTCGGGAACCAGGTGGGAATCGAGCGGAGAATCCACCTACACGATCGAGACCGTGGACGACGCCCCGCAGGGCACGTCCGTCACCCTCCACCTCAAGCCGGAGGATGCCGACGACCACCTCTTCGACTACACCTCGCAGTGGAAGCTCGAGGAGATCGTCAAGAAGTACTCCGACTTCATCGCCTGGCCGATCCGTATGGAGGTCACGCGCACCACCAAGGGTGAGGACGGTACCGACGAGGTCGGCGTCGAGACCAAGACGCTCAATTCGCAGAAGGCACTGTGGGCGCGCTCGCGGGACGAGGTGTCCGACGAGGAGTACACCGAGTTCTACAAGCACGTCGCGCACGCATGGGACGAACCCCTCGAGATCATTCCCATGCGCGCGGAGGGGACGTTCGAGTACCAGGCGCTGCTCTTCATTCCGAGCCATGCGCCGTTCGACCTGTTCGCCCGGGAGCGGACGACAGGCATCCAGCTCTACGTCAAGCGCGTCTTCATCATGGACGACTGCGAGGATCTCGTTCCCGAGTACCTGCGGTTCGTCAAGGGTGTGGTCGACGCGCAGGACCTCTCGCTCAACGTCTCCCGCGAGATCCTGCAGCAGGACCGGCAGATCCGCGCGATCCGCCGCCGGCTCACGAAGAAGGTCCTGTCGACGGTCAAGGACATGGCGACGCAGGACGCCGAGAAGTACCGGACCTTCTGGAACGAGTTCGGCCGCGTCCTCAAGGAAGGCCTGATCTCCGATACCGACAACCGCGACACGCTTCTCGAGATCGCGTCCTTCGACTCGACGGCGAGTGACGACGAGCAGACGACGCTCGCCGGATACGTCGAACGCATGAAGGACGGCCAGGACGAGATCTACTACATCACCGGCGAGTCCCGGCAGCTGCTCGAAAGCTCCCCGCACATGGAGGCGTTCGCGGCGAAGGGCATCGAGGTGCTGTTGCTGACCGACCCGGTCGACGAGATGTGGGTGACGTCGGTTCCCGAGTACGACGGCAAGCCGTTCCGCTCCGTCGCCAAGGGCGAGGTCGATCTCGACACCGACGACGAGAAGAAGGCAGCCGAAGCCGAACGCGAGGAGCAGGAGAAAGAGTTCGGCGACCTCCTGACGTGGATGAAGGACACCCTCGACGAACACGTCAAGGAGGTACGGCTCTCGTCGCGCCTCACGACATCGCCCGCCTGCATCGTCGGCGACACCTTCAGCATGTCGCCGGCGCTCGAACGCATGTACCGGGCATCGGGCCAGCCGATCCCGCGAACCAAGCGCATCCTCGAACTCAACGCCGGACATCCGCTCGTCTCGGGTCTTCGCACGGCGCACGCGGAACGCAACGACGATCCTGCGCTCGCCGAGACCGCGGAACTGCTGTACGGGATGGCGCTGATCGCCGAAGGCGGTGAGGTCGAGGACCCGGCGCGCTTCACCCGGCTTCTCGCCGACCGCCTCGCCCGCACGGTGTAGTCGGGCCCAGGGGGGCGGTGTGATCGGGCCCGGGGGCGGTGCGGAACCGACGTCCGCTTCCGCCCCCCTGGCTCTGCCCGCCACGTCATCGATAGGGTCGGTTCATGAGTGACGTGGGTGGAGTTCTGTTCGACATCGAGGGCGTGATCGTCACCTCGTGGAAGCCGGTGCCGGGGGCCGCCGACGTGCTGGCCCGGTTGCGCGAGGACGGCGTGACCCGGGCATTTCTCACCAACACCACTTCGCGCACGCGCTCCGCGATCGCGCGCTCGCTCACCGATCTGGGAATGCCGGTCGATCCGGACGAAATAGTGACGGCCGCGGGACTCACCGCGGAATACGTCCGGCAGACCTACCCGGGTCGCCGCTGCTGGGTACTGAACGACGGTGATATCGAGGACGATCTCGAGGGCATCGTGCAGGACGACGTCGATCCCGAGGTCGTCGTCCTGGGTGGAGCAGGTCGTCATTACGACCACCGCTCGCTGAGCAGGGTCGCGGACCTGATGCTCGGCGGAGTGCCTGTCGTTGCGATGCACCGGGCGATGTCGTGGCAGACGGACGACGGGTTGCGCCTCGACACCGGGTCGTACCTCGCCGGGCTCGAGGAGTTGACCGGCCGGACTGCGGTGACGGTAGGCAAGCCCTCGATGCGCGGGTTCCTCGTCGCGGCGGACCTGATGGGCGCGGAACCCGACTCCATCGTCGTGGTCGGTGACGACCTCGCGGGTGAGGTGGTTCCCGGTCAGCGACTCGGTATGACCGGAGTTCTGGTACGTACCGGGAAGTTTCGCCAGTCGGTGCTCGATCTCTCGGTGGACGAGCCCGACCATGTGATCGACTCGGTGGCCGATCTGCCGGCACTGCTCGACGCCCTCTGAGGAGGCCCGTCCACCTGTGAGGTGGTTCCTCGCGCCCGTCCGGTGTGATCGGTACCCTACCGCCGGGGGATCAGCCCTCACCGTCTCCTGTAGAGGCAATCCAGCGCAGAGGAGTGCTCTTTGTCCATTCGATCCTTCCGTTCCGTTCTCTCCGGCCGCCGTGTCGCACGCGCCGGTGTGCTCGTCGCCCTCGGCGTGGCGTCGGCCGCTTTCATGGGGACCGGGACCGCGGCGGCCGCTCCGGTGACGTGTCTGTCTCCGCCGTCCGCAAACCAGATCCTCGTCTCGGACGCCGCGAGTTGCGGCGCGACGGCCGCTCCGGGCGCCACGGCGCGCGCGTCGGCTGCCGACAGCGGTACCGCGGTGTCCGTCGCGGAGCGAGGGGGAGCTGCCGAGTCCCACGCAACCGGATTCGGCACTGCGCTCAGCGGGGCGTCCGACGGCGGCCGCTCCTACGCGTACGCGCTCGGCGGCGGGCTGAGTCATTCGTGGGCCGAGGGACCGGCCATGACGGTGTCGGTCGCGGGCTGGGGCTCGGGCGCGACCGCCGATACGACCGGCGTGACCTGCGTGGGTGCCCAGTCGTTCGCGGTCAACACGGCGACCGGTCAGTGGTGCGCCGTGGGTGTCGGTTCTACGCGCCGATAACTTTCTTCCGCGTTTTTCCGCTGCACTGTGACGGGGGTGGTGAGTGCCTGTAATCTTGCACTCACCACCCCCGAGTGCTAAGAATGCACTTAGCACTCGCAACACGTGAGTGCCAGGTCGGGACGGTGAGACCGGGAATAACGACACTCCCTGGTCGTCCGTCGCGGGCACTGAACCCGGCCGGCAAGCGTGTCACCCCCATACCCGGAGGATCACTTCGCAATGGCCAAGATCATCGCGTTCGACGAAGAGGCTCGTCGCGGCCTCGAACGGGGCCTCAACAGCCTCGCCGACGCAGTCAAGGTGACGTTGGGCCCCAAGGGTCGCAACGTCGTTCTCGAGAAGAAGTGGGGCGCTCCCACGATCACCAACGATGGTGTGTCCATCGCCAAGGAGATCGAGCTCGAGGACCCGTACGAGAAGATCGGCGCCGAGCTGGTCAAGGAAGTCGCCAAGAAGACCGACGACGTTGCGGGTGACGGCACCACCACCGCCACCGTTCTCGCCCAGGCGCTGGTGCGCGAGGGTCTGCGCAATGTTGCAGCAGGAGCGAACCCGCTCGGCCTCAAGCGCGGCATCGAGAAGGCCGTCGAGGCTGTCACGGCCCGGCTGCTCGACACCGCCAAGGAAGTCGAGACCAAGGAGCAGATCGCTGCTACCGCCGGCATCTCCGCCGGTGACCCCGCGATCGGTGAGCTCATCGCCGAGGCCATCGACAAGGTGGGCAAAGAAGGCGTCATCACCGTCGAGGAGTCGAATACCTTCGGCCTTCAGCTCGAGCTGACCGAGGGCATGCGCTTCGACAAGGGCTACATCTCCCTCTACTTCGCCACTGACGCAGAGCGTCAGGAGGCAGTGCTCGAGGATCCCTACATCCTGCTCGTCAGCTCCAAGATCTCCACGGTCAAGGACCTGCTGCCGCTGCTCGAGAAGGTCATCCAGTCGGGCAAGCCGCTGCTGATCATCGCCGAGGATGTCGAGGGCGAAGCCCTGTCGACCCTGGTGCTGAACAAGATCCGCGGCACCTTCAAGTCCGTCGCCGTCAAGGCTCCGGGCTTCGGCGATCGCCGTAAGGCTCAGCTCGCCGACATCGCCATCCTCACCGGTGGCGAGGTCATCAGCGAAGAGGTCGGCCTCTCGCTCGAGACCGCCGGCGTCGAGCTCCTCGGCCAGGCACGCAAGGTCGTCGTCACCAAGGACGAGACCACCATCGTCGAGGGTGCGGGCGATCCCGACTCCATCGCCGGTCGCGTCAACCAGATCCGCGCCGAGATCGAGGCGTCGGATTCGGATTACGACCGCGAGAAGCTGCAGGAGCGCCTGGCCAAGCTGGCCGGTGGCGTCGCCGTCATCAAGGCCGGCGCTGCGACCGAGGTCGAGCTCAAGGAGCGCAAGCACCGCATCGAAGATGCCGTGCGTAACGCCAAGGCGGCAGTCGAAGAGGGCATCGTCGCCGGCGGTGGCGTTGCACTTCTGCAGGCCGCTCCGGCTCTGGACGAGCTCAAGCTCGAGGGCGACGAGGCGACCGGTGCGAACATCGTCCGCGTTGCTCTCGAAGCACCGCTGAAGCAGATCGCCTTCAACGCCGGCCTCGAGCCCGGCGTCGTTGCCGAGAAGGTTCGCAACCTGCCCGCGGGCCACGGCCTCAACGCCGCGACCAACGAGTACGGCGACCTGCTCGCTGCAGGCATCAACGACCCGGTCAAGGTCACCCGCTCGGCGCTGCAGAACGCAGCGTCCATCGCGGCTCTGTTCCTGACCACCGAGGCCGTTGTCGCCGACAAGCCGGAGAAGTCTTCTGCTCCGGCCGGCGATCCGACCGGCGGCATGGGCGGCATGGACTTCTGATCCAGCCCCCGGCATACGCCAGGTAGTCCTCCGCGAGGCCCGAACCCATCTCGATG